>JAGGZU010000031.1 GCA_021161865.1 Thermoplasmata archaeon | reverse complement strand
GTTGTTGATGTTGATGTGTTGTTGGATAATGTTCATTTTGAGTTCGCTGATGTAGGTGTTTTTGATGTTGATGGTAGCGTTGTTGTGGATGTAGATGAAGATGGTGGGTTTGTTGAGTTTTCTGGTGACACTTCCTTTGATGTTGATACTGTTTTAGATTTGGATAACGGGAACCTTACTTTGCAGGGTTCCTTTAACGTTGTCGGCGGCTCCTCAGGTTACGCACGCATAGCATGGAATGAAACAAGTCTGACCATTGAAGGCAACCTATCGGGTGGGCATAACATGATGCTTAATGTGTCGAACCTTCACCTCAGGTATGGAAACCTGACGTTAACGGCTGAAAACATCACTCTTTCAACATCAGGAGTCTTTGCCGTTGTTGACGAAAACGGTAACATCACGTTTTCATCCACAGCCAGTCTAACGATGGTTAACATAGCCGTAGAAGTAAACGGAAGCATTGTTTCCATAAACGGAGTAGTGAAGCTTAACGCCGATACACATCTCAATGTTGGGAAAACCTCATCCAGAAACTTTGTTGAGGTCAGCTCATCAATACTTTCAGATTTAAACGCGACCTTCACCTATAACAATGAAACCCTTACCATGGATGGAGGGATGACAGCAAATGGTAGCGCGACAGGCAACGTGGAGTTATGGTGGAACAGCACGGGCTTTGGTATCATCGGCGACACAACAATAACAGGGGAAATGCAAGTCACTGTTGGAGACGATATGGAGGTTGCAATCGACGAGTTTTTGCTGGACAGCTCCGTATCCTTTGAGTTTGGACAAGCTGGAGCCATGAAGTTCTGCAAGGTTGCAGCAGATCATCTGGAGCTTAACACTCACATATACTTCAGATACTACAACAGTTCAGGAAACTTCGATGTAAACATGACACTGGAGGGCGCATTTACATTCATGTGGTGGTGATGTTGAGAAATGATTGTTTCAACAGGTAAAATAAAGATATTGGCTGTTGCAGCCATCTTTTTACTGGTTTCGACCAGCTTCCTACCTATTGTATCTAGCGGAAGCAGAATCAAAAACCCATTGGTAAACGCTATTTCAAATAAAAAAACCGGTGACAGACTAATAGCTGCCTTATCCACAGAGAGTAAACCAGGTATGACAGGTGAAAAAAACCTGTTTTTATCGAAATACATCTACCTTTACACCAATTATAACGGCGTAGAGAAATGGAAAAAGGTTGACCGTTTAAAATACTTCATCAGCAGGTTAAGGTACGAAAAAGGAATACCCATGGATGTCGATGGAGACGGTAGCAACGACATAATAATTAAATACTCACTTAAACCCACGTTTTTCAAAACAAAGGGTTATCATCTTGCATACCAAAGCCTATTTACCCTAAACAGGCTTTCATCAGCATCTATTGACAAAGGCTTCTTTGAAGCAAAACTTTATTTTTCCACACCCAGGCTGTTCACTGGAAAAACCTTTTCCATAGGATACAGGTCTCCCTTTGGAAACAAGATACCTGAGACATGTACAGTCAGCCATGTATTTATTCCACATCTGCTCTCAAAATCAAGGGACGCAGAGCAGTACACCAAACTGGAGTATGTTAGTGCAGACCCATCAACCAGGATTATGCTTTTATCGGAGGAACCATCAGGTGGCTCAGGAAACGAAACAGGTTGGACGGCTATAGAAGCCGGTCACATTATTATAGGTGGAGCCACCAGGGTAAACGTTGACGGTGTTTTTAGTGTGAATGGGCAGCAGATCACGTTAAGAGGTGAATTTTGTCTCAACACATCAAACGATATCGTTGACATCTGGTGGAACACAACCCAGGGTTATTTGAAGATAAACGGAACAGGTTACTTTGAAATCAAAAACTTTTACATAAACATATATGGTGACATAGAAACAAGTTTAAACCATCTAATATTGGATGCAGGCGGTCATTTTATTATCCAACAACATGGTTACATGGGTGATGTTGACGTAGACGGTGCTTTACTTTTAGAGGATCTTGTCTTCTCATTAGAGGTCGCATCAGAAAACATCACATTCTCCAGCGACTTTAATGTGTCAGCATATGGAGAAGCAGATGATTTAAAAATTAGATGGGACAACTCCAGTGTATCCTTCGATGGTTCCCTTGCTGCACAACTGGGTTTACACGTGTCTAACCTAAACTTTGAATATGGTAACATTACTGTGAAGGTAAAACACATACAGATACAAGGAGAAGCAAACTTTCAATTCATTGATTTACAAAAAACTATACTCTGCACCATTTCATCGGCTCACATGGAAGCACATGATCTATACGTGGGGTATGGTGAATACGGTTTATCCCTTGACACCATAACTGTTGATGGAGTCATGACATTAAGGTTGAAGATGACAAACGCAAGCAGTAACCACCTGTTTTATGAGAGCGGTCACATCTCAGTGGGTGGCGCCCTTACAGTAAACATAAGCACCAATCTTGATGTTAATGGCACAAGGGTGATACTGGTAGGAGATTTTTCTTTGGAAAGCAAAAATGACACAGTTGACATATGGTGGAACACAACCCAGGGTTATTTTAAGATAAACGGAACAGGTTCAGTGAAAATCAACAACTTTTTTGTTTCAATAGAAAACCTTCTCAGCATAGGTTTAGGAAAAATCATCTTAAATGCAGACGGCTACCTTATGATAAACCAATCTGGAAAGGAAGGCTCATTATCCGTTAAAGGCTTGCTGAGTTTAGAGGATTTCAACGTGGTTTTTGATGCCGACACAGAAAACCTCATTCTAAAAGGCAGTTTCAGTTTCTCAGTTAAAATAGCTGGTAATGTTGAAGCGAGTTGGAATGAGACAGGTTTCTCCATAGGTGGTAACGTCTCAGGTGCAGCTGAGGTTTCACTTAAAATAAATGATTTCTTCATTAAGTATGCAAATATAACAGCGAGTGCAGATGAGATTCAATTGGAG
>JAGGZU010000074.1 GCA_021161865.1 Thermoplasmata archaeon | reverse complement strand
TTCTTACCCTTCTTTTTATTCTTCACCGCTAACGCAGCTGCACCCGCTAACAGTATTACTATCAGTAATGCAACTATGATAATTGTCATCAGCGGTAGAGGTTGTTTCTCATGTGGGTAACTGGTTGCACCAAATGGCATGTGACCATCAACAAGGGCGTTGCCATCATACCTCAACGGCTGAGTTTCCTGCTGCGTCCAATAGTTTTCTTCATAACCATCTCTATAATCTGTGTACTCCGTGTTTGGAACAAAAACCCTAAGATCAGGGTCACCTGTATAAACAATGTTTTCTTCAAGATCCCACCATGATTGACCACATGAGTACTCCGGTCCCACTGCCCTTATACCACGTTCATATGCCTGCCCAACAGTATAGCCCATGGCAAGTCTTTTTGGAATCATCTGATTCCATATCCCTGCCCAATCTGTGGTACTCCATGGATCCATTATAACGTATGCAGCTCCATGCCTCAACCAAGTTAAATGCAGATACGTAAAGGCAGGTAAACAGGATATAGAATTTATTCCAACACTATGAATGTTTTTAAGTGCATCATCAAAATCTGGTCCAAAGTACTGTCTCCCTACCAGTCTGCCGCCGGTAGGTGGCGAAATACAAACCTTTCCATCGCCACTCATTATCCAATCTCCCTTGAGTTTACTGGCGCCAGCCCAGTTAACAAAAGGTAAATGTTGCCTCAACGTCTCTATCGGATGCAATACTCTATGTCTATATATCATAAACGGCCAAGGACCCCATGCATCAAACATACCAAGTAGATTCAAAGGCTTAACTATTTTATTTAAAGTGGTGAGTTGATAGTTTATGAAACCAACATCCGGGTTTTCTGTGGACCCATACTCTGGGAATAGCTCAATAGGCCGAGTAGGTATCTCCCCAAGGATTCTAAGCGGTTTAACATCCATGCCCAACCCATCTAAAAAACTGTAGTAACCATGATATCCTAACCATCTAATGAACTCATCAAGATGCCCAGGTTTTAGAGCCACAGGTTCATACGTACGCCACGGATTAGGCTCATACACATACGGGCTCTCTGGTGACCAAACCTCAAGGTTTCCACCATCAAAATGATGTCCATGTATTTCAGAAAACCACAATAAAACCCCACGGTTGAGATTCTCAGTTATATAGTCAAAGTTGGTTGAAAAAACATTACCATAACCTGCTTTACCACAGTAAAACGGTATCACCTCAGACTCACTCATATCAGGATAATACGCACCTGATTTACCATGAGCAGCTCCATCGTCAATGGGATCCAAAGAAGGAGTAACCCATGGAATCACACCATCCGCCCTAGTGTATCTGCAGTTGAAATGTTTCCATTTTTCTTCATTATAACGAAAACCATATGTACAAAAACTTTGAAGAGCAGGGTATTTGAATTTCTCCTCACGTGTTGGTTTGGTTATCACAAGAGTTGACCCAAAAGGTTTCCTTAATCTCCCACCTACCGGTTTGGTTGTACTCTCACTGCCCTGCCAAAGGGTAACCTCATGCATTGCAGGATTCACAAAGATTAATGCCGGGTAGAAAACGTTTCTACAAATGGAATAAGCTGAGTCAACAGGGGTGCCCCAGAAACGCCCATTCAAACCTGCACCTGTAAAACAACGATCCCAAGGAACACCTATGTCAAACTGGCCGGCAACCGTTATAATCACCTCCTGCTGCTGTTTCTCAGGACCTCCCACTTCTATCTTCCCAAAACCGTTTTCTTCAAGAAACTCATAGGCTCTTTTCGCAGTTAAAGTCATAGCACCCGCTGAAGGTTCCACAGTACGATCATTCGCATAAACACGCCACCAGTCCGTAGCCCATGTAGTAGCCTGAGAAAGCTTAGGATGATTGTCAACAATGACAACAGGGCTTCCATGATGAGCAGCGAGATAAGATGCTTGAGCAAAATGGTAGGCACCATTCCACCGCCCAGCCGGTTCACGTCCATAACCCTCTATATCATTGGCTACATACCAGTAGCTATAGGGCTCAATTGTAGTAAAAATAACATCATTTTCACCGGTGTTTCCTCGAATAACGTTATAAACATCCAAAGATGTTGTAAACCTCTGTTCAGCATCCGCTATCCTTTTAAGCTCATCCTCAACTTCACTGGAAAGCCGGTTTCCGATATCCACCACATAGATACTTTTGACACCAAGTTTGTATAAAACCTCCTTTGTTTCATTGCTAAGAACATCGGCTTTCGTATAAAGCAAAGGCGAGTTTAAAGTACTAGCCAACACAGCACCATTACACGCGGATTCTATCTCATCTCCCTCCTCTTTGGTGAGGTTTTTACTCCAACTATACTCAATCGTGAAATCCACATCATGATACAAATCTCCAACGCTAAAAACACAGATCGAATAACCCTCGCCATTAAATGTTTCACCCAGCCTCTCCAGTTTTATCTTAACTTCAGAGTCCTTGTTCTCAGAGAGCTTTTTAAAACCCAAAACCTTCCCAGCTGCTTCACCCAGAGAAAATGAACTTGCTACCTCTGTGCCAACAGGGTCTATCACTGCAAAACCAAGATCCGCATTAGGATCAGTAGGTTTAAGAGTAAACTCAACATCTCTGCACCCATAGGGTATCATTTTATCAAGAGGGATATCTACACCGGGTAATAGAGCAACATCGACAGTAAGAGTATAATTGTTGAACAAAGCTGAAAAACCAGTGGGTTCAAGGGTGGGATAAAACCCCATACTTTTACCTTTCTCACCGCCGGCTGATTTCTTCTGTATAGCGCTAATACTTAGTTCCCAGTCACCATAATTTGATATATATGAACCAACGAGTTCACTATAGGGATAAAGGCTTTTCAAATCATTGGCTGATGCCCTGACCATCCCTAACTCTGGGTCATATATCTGCAGGTCATAATCCTCTTTTTCCCTCCACTTCATTTGCGCTAAAACATACTTATATTCATGGTTTGTTATTTGAAAGGTTTTATATGTAGCGCCAAGTCCAATAACAGGACGTTGCATTTTAAAATGCTCTTTACCAACCTGATACGCTCTGACGGTACCCCTTATCTCACCATCTGTTCTAATAGCCGGGTTTTCATATTCTTCTTTTATCACTGCTACCACAGCGTTGTCACTGTAACTCCAGTCATGCAGAGCGATCTGCGAAGCAACACTAAACGGGTTATCACCTGTTATGGTTGTGGTGTTTCTTGATGGCCATTGAGTTACCTTGTTTTTATCGACATTAA
>JAGGZU010000060.1 GCA_021161865.1 Thermoplasmata archaeon | reverse complement strand
CCGTTAAAGTCACATTGTAAATACCGTCTTGAGCATATGTATAGGTTGGTGAAACCTCATTTGAAGTGTTTCCATCCTTGAAATCCCAGTAGTAGGAGACTATGCTGCCATCTGGATCCCATGAGTCACTACCGTCAAAGTTTATGGTTGGGTTGTTTCCAGCATAAAACTCTGGGTGAGCGACAGCTATTGGAGGCCAATTGTTCATCACTCCAACTATTTTAGATTCTGTATCGGATTTTCCTGTGTTAGTATAAACTGTTAGTGTAACAGTGTAGTTGCCTTCTTGTGTGTAAACATGCGTAGGATTCACATCGTTACTCCCCGGACTACCGTCTCCAAAATCCCATACTCTGCTAACCACACTACCATGCGATTCATCGATAAACTGTATGGTATCATTAGGGTGAGGGTACTCTGGAGTGTAGCTGAAATCTGCTTTAAGAGGAGTGTCACGCCATATCTTAACGGATGGGTCACCAAGCACATTGTAACACTCTAAATAGTATTTGCTTTTACCTGCTCCGCCATAATACTGGTACAAGTAGTATTTTGCCATATCGGTCATTCCACCAATGGTTTCAAGGTTGTCATCCCACCAGGCTGAAAACATTTTTTTCTCAAGAATGTCATCCTCATCCCAGTAAGTGTATGTTGAGGAACCCCAGAATGCAAGTGCTGCTTTATGCGACCCACGGAGCCATGTTTCACCAAAGCATTCATCCACGGTGAATTTACCTGTTAAACAAGCATGGCTGCAGACAAAAGGATACATGCCATCGTTTGTTAAACTGTTGACATCAGATTGACTGAACGGCGGCCCATCAGCCCATGATGTCGTGCTACCATGACCAGAGTAAATAGCAAGGCTTCTTCCATCATTAAGAGCATCCTTCACATCCTGAGTGGTTGCTCCATATGTGTGACAGTAGAGTTTATCACAGGTGTAACCCTGTGGGTTTAAATAGTTATCTATAACATAGTTATGTGTTCCCTCAGACACATCATGATTGTCCTCAGATGCCATAAAAGCCGCTTTTTTAATAAAATCATCAGAAGGAAAATCACCTTCCTCATAGTACACTGTTTTGTCCACCATGGCATCAACCTGAGAGCCTTGAGATGCTGGAAAACGGCCTATATGGATGTCAGCGAAATCATCAGAATCCATGGTAACATAATAGAGGTCTGTAGCAGTACCTGTTTCACTTCCAGTCCAAGTTGGTATCTGAGGAGTGTCACCAACCAAAAGCACATATGAGGGCGGTATAGGCCAGTTATAGTATGCATCCTCAATGTATGCCTTTATATTCTCCTTAGTTGGTCCCCCTGGAATTTCAGAGGTTTTGGTTACCGTTACATCAAAACCTAAATCCTCCTTCCAGTTTGCAAGAGACATAATCTCATCGTAGAAGTCATCGTATACAATAATCAGATATCCTTCTTGTCCATCAAAGGAAGGGGCGTCTCCATCAAAAGAGGTAGTGCCTTCAATTTTACCATCATACGAATCATAGTTTATCAGCAAAGACTTAAGCAAAGGCTCAAAAGATGGAGAATCATATTTTTGTTCAACATCAAAGGTTTTTTTCAAGTCACTACCAGGTAAGCCAATCTCAACCTCGCAGTTCCTCATAACCTTCAGTTCACCAGAAACAGGATTGTACTGAACAGGATCTATCTCAACCAGAGCAAACCTATGAGCACGTATCTCTCCGGTTTCAACAACCCTTGCCACATTAGAAGGCGTAAATAAATTCCTTTCATAGAAAACGTTGTTTATCACAAACTCCCTTGTTCTATCATCGTCTTTCCGCAGAGAAGGTTGAACAGGTATAACCTTTGAGGATAACCCTAAACTTGGAAGTGAAACATAATCCCAGGATACAGTTACGCTTTTTATCTCTGGTTCAGCACCAAAGGGTATCTCAACCATTCTTCTAACAACAGGAAGTTTTGCTTCACCAACAATGGTAGTGTAACCTTCACCAGGAAGATTCACTTCAGTAAACCTCCCCCCACTTGTTGTAACATCTGTAAAAACAGGGTTTGGAAAACTCAACGTTAAACCGATGGTTGCTCCTGATCCATGAACATTAACCATCACATAATCAACAGTTTCTCTATTTGATGCCGCAACCATAGAAACTATACTAGCCCCAATAAACATAGTTATAACAAACACTACCAGCAGTTTCTTCATTTTCTCTCCCCTACAAACTCCTAATTTCAGAATGGATTATACCCTTATAATAATTTTGCATGGAAGGTGAAAAGATTGTTTAAATTCAGGTAAACATTGTAACTAAAATATTTTCCAAATCGTTACCTCATCAGCTGCATGGTTTCCAAGGGTGTCGTAGGCAACAGCCTTTATAACAAACCTTTTGAAGAAACCTGTTTCATGCCATGTGGTACATCTGTAAGGAGGATAATGGTCTTCTAGTTTTAAAACCCCGTTAACATAGAACTCTACATGATCTATGCCTGCTTCATCAGAGGTAGTGACTTCTATGTCCACATCTCCAACAACAAATGGTAACGGTATCGGAAGTATTTTGTTGTTAACATAAAGGAATTTACCTGGTTTTTTTATCTCAACCTTGGGTGGATTGTGTGTGTTTACAGCAAAGGATGAAACAACGGGTTTAGGATCCTCCTCTCCTTTGCTGTTTTTTGCTTTCACGTTAAACTGGTACCAACCCTCAGTTAAACCTGTGTAGGTAACAGCAGTAGCTGGTGACCACTCAGACCATGTGCTCTCATAGGGTTCAAGCCTGTAGGAGTAAAGCAGTTCACTGGTTGGTGTGTGTTTATCCTTACCAGTCCATGTGAAGGTTACGGTGGTTTCATTGATGATTCCTTGTGGTCCACTGCTTATAAAGGTATCTGGTGAATCTGAGTATATGGTTGCGTAGGCAGCGTTGTCAACATAACCTGTGTGTGAGTCATAGAGTGCTGCCACAACCATTATGTTCTCCACATCTAAATTGTATTCGCTGCCATCCCAAACCCTCGACAGATTTAAAGTAACACTACCATCTATGGAAACAGGTTCGTTGTACGCATAATCAAGCATAGCGAAATGGTATGGTTTACCGCTGGCGTCATTCCAATGCGACACTATCTCGGTCATGTATGCTCTCAGTATACCCGTGTACACAACACGTGGTTCATTGTTTTTTATACTAATGTTTATCATCAACCGACTGTTTCCTTTGTCTCTCATAGAGACGTCAATGTTAACATCATAAACATCATCTCTTTCACCACACTCCGTTATAGCATTGATGTAAGGAGTAGTGCTTCCTTGTTGCCCAACAATGTGGGTGAAACCGCCGTCGAAGTAAACGGTGGGGAAACCTGTTACTCCAAGCTCCGTGCATCTATCACGAGCCTTTTCGTTTTTATCAGCAACCAGTGTAACGTAAAGAAAGGGGTAGTTCTCCGATGAGTATATCTCGTAGAGTTGCGATGAAGCGGCTGGGCAGTAACCACAGTATGACAAGCTACTATACTCTGCAAAAACGGTGTGCGTAAAACTCTCATCCTTGTCAGTGTTGATGTAGCCTACCGCATTTGTAAGCAGGTTTGCAGCTACTGAGACAAAAAGTATGATAGATAGAAACACAGATACAGATATACGATTCACCTGCATTGGTTTACCTCCCTGGTTTATATTGTATGTTAAAGTATTTTAAAAACTTTGAGTTCCTCAACTGTCGATTTACCACTCCCATCGTAGGCTACCACTTTTAGAACATGCCTGCCAAAGGTTTTTTTCACTCCAAATCCAAGTAGATGGTTCCGTGGCAACCGAGTTTTTAAGGTCTTCGTCAATGTAAAACTCAACATGGTTCACTACTCCATCATCTGTTACATTAACCTCAACATCTATGGAACCAATTATTATTGTACCAATGAAAGGAATCCTCCTGTTGAACACATAAAGTGAGTTAGCTATGGGTTTAATTATCGTCAACGTTGGTGGTTCAACATCCTCCTTTGAGGTCAGCGGTTTCTACATGTCCAACATACAAATCTGAGTCATAAACCCAGACTGGTCCACCACCATGCCCTAAAGTGTTAGCTTTGCTTTGAAGCTCATCAACAGCAGTATTCATTTGAAAAAGGTTTATCGTATCTGAGTATCAAAACAGCGGCTATTAAAACAGCTATTATCCATCTACTATGTTTAGTTGTGTAACTCATTTTTTTTCTCCACGTTTATCATATCGACCGGTTTAAAAACGTTTTTCAGCAAAAAAATAAGGAGAAAAGCAGGGGTTAAAAGAGTTTGAAGATTGTTAGCTCCATGGATTTTGTTACACTGTCACCATCGTTGAACGCTGTAACACTCAAAGTATGTTTACCAAACGCACTACCCTCCCAACTCCAGTTGAATGGTGACGCTGTAAAGGTTGCGACACTGCTGTTGT
>JAGGZU010000036.1 GCA_021161865.1 Thermoplasmata archaeon | reverse complement strand
GAGTTAACAGGTTTAGCGTTGTTGGTTGGTTTGTTTGTTCTCGTAGTGTTTTCGGTTGCAATGGATGCAACCGAAAACACTACGAGAACAAACAAACCAACCAACAACGCTAAACCTGTTAACTCAGGTGAAGTTTTTATGAACTCAAAAGGTGGATGCTCACCAGTCACACTATAAGAAGGAATAAAATAACCTATAAAAAACATCAAAGAAGCCTCTACGCCAAAGAAAACAGATGACAGACAATACTTCAACCTGACATACTTCAGCGAATAAAACCAAGCAAAAAACAAGGCAACCAAACACAAAACAGTCTCCACCAAACTCAAGTTAACAGCAAGTGTAACCGCTGCAACCATAAAAATCACTACAACACTTCTAAGGTGACCAACCGTCATAAAACCAGAAGATACCAAACCTTCCTTGTCACTCAATAAACCATTTCTTACATCAGAAATATGTTTCAAAAGCGTGAAACATAGCCAGAGGAAAAAAACTGTGAACAAACCAATACCAAAAGTACCAAAATTACCAGCATACACAGGAGAAACACCAAACTGAAGATGCCCAGCCAACAAAACACCAAAAACAGCCGCTGCAACAAAAAAAACGAGATACAAAGGATGCAATGTAGCAACAGCAACAGAAACAAAACCCTTCCTGCACACTCTAAGAAGCAGAAGCAAAAATACTATTCCCAGCAGCAGAAAATAAACCACCAAAACAGGTTGAGTGAGACCACCATATCTGCCCTTAGACCATAATGCCAACAAAGGATTAAAGGTAGGAATAACCATAAAAGAGATGAAACCAAGGAAAATAAAGAAGTTAACAAACGCTTTAACAACCGATCTCGTCTTCACATAAACATAAAGGGTTGTTAAAACAATAACCAAAGCAAGCTCAAAAACAAGACCTGGTCCACCAAACTCAGAGACGTTAAACGAGTGGGATGAAAACATCTCCAGCAGACGGCTTATAGAAATATAACGATACGGTTCAGTTCTTTTGAAAACAAAAAAATCCAGAACAGGCGGAAGTATCACGATGGCACCACCCAAAGCGCTAAGGTTAACGATTTTCACAAGCCTCTCCTTTGTAAGAAGTTTAAGAATAAGAACTGCACCAACACCTGTTGTATAACCAAAGATTATTAGATGAGTATAGGTGAAAATATGTGAATAATCTATATTTTTATAAGGGTAGTTGAACAGTTGAGCCTCACTCCACATTCTAACAGCGGATAAAACAAAAATCCAGATAAACAGTGTTAAAAGATTGAAACGCTCCTTTTCAAAAAAGGATATAACCCTTTCCATCGTGGATACTACCTTGTTCACCATAAAACCCTCTCAGGATGTTTAACAAAACAAAACATTTAAACATGACGATTAAGCAAGGATTTAACTCTGAAAGAAGTAACATATTTAAGGGATTCTAACATTATGTACTTCACAATCCTGGAGGAGGTTGATAGGAGAATGAAAAAACATTCTAACAAGAGTTTAACCTTATTTCTCACGCTAATGATGATGCTAACAGTATTTGTTACCCTGCCAGTAAATGGTCACAGTTCAACAAGAACAGACATACCAACATGGTACAATGGAGACAGCTGGGTTTACGAAGGAACCGTATGGGGGGAGGGAACAAACTGGTCAATAGATGCTACATTACAGGATCTAAAAAACCTGGTTACAGGAACAGTAACCATTACACAAAACGGTGAGGAATACGAATGCTACCAGGTAGAAATAACAGGTATGATAAAGGGAAACTTCACATGGGACATACTCTCCGGAGAAATAGACGGTGTTATAGAAGGAACATCCTACTACCGCATTTCAGATCTTGCACAGGTGAAAACACATATACACTCTTATGGAGAGGTTGATATGCCTCTGCCGCTTGACTACGATTACAACTCAACAAACACATTTGACCCACCCTTGGAGAACTTTGATTTCCCAATAAACCCAATAAAGGTTGATGAACAATGGGAGATTTCATCGCAGGTGACCACCGAGAGTCACTTCTACCTTGAAGGTTTGTATGATGAAACATCATCAAACACCTCATGGGTGAACAAAACCCTCGAATGCACAAAAAAACAAACCGTTAAAACACCTGCTGGATCATTTAACTCGTTTTTGATAACAAACCCGGATGATGAAGCAGACGACAGCCTTTTCTACTCTTCAAAAGCAGAGAACATAGTTAAGGGAGAGGTATACTACAGTGACGAAAACAACTCCTTTGAAGCACACATAAGCCTAAAAACCTATTCAAGGAAAACACAACCTCTAACTATAACAGAAACACTTTTTCCACTAGAGTTTATACAAGGTGAAGGGGTTAAAATCTCAGGTAAAATAACAAACTCTGAAACCGGTGAACCTATAAAAAACACGGTTATTTCCATAGAGATACCAGCGACAGGGGAAACATATCAAACTTCAACGGATGAAAACGGCTACTACGAAAAAGCAGTTACTCCCTTAGAGATACATGACCATACTCCCTCAAGTATAGAAATCGGATCAGATGGAGTAATAGTAAAATGCACCAAAGGTTCACTCAAGAGTTACAGAATAAAAACACTGGTTTCTATAGAGCACAACACACCACCTGAAAAACCGTTGTACATAAACGGGGTAACAAAGGGTTACGTTAATGAGACATACAGTTACACCACGTCAACCTACGATTTAAACTATGATACTTTGTACTATCTCTTCGACTGGGGTGATGGCAGCAACAGCACTTGGGTTGGACCAATAGATGCGGAGGCGTCATGCACCGTTGAAAAACAATGGAACAACACAGGGGTTTACGAGATAATGGTTAAATCTAGAGACTGGAGAGGTGCAGAGAGCCCATGGTCTGAACCAGTTACCGTTGAGATAGCACCAGAGTTTATTGTAGACGCAGGCGATTTATACCGTACTCAACCAGGTGAAACAGTGCAGTTTAATGGTTCTGCAACAGGTGGTTACCCGCCATATATTTGGCATTGGGAGTTTGGTGACGGAACCAATAGTAGCGAACAAAACCCAACGCATGCCTACACTACAACAGGTTTTTACACCGCTGTTTTAACCGTTACAGACAACATTTCGACAACCAAGGTTGACGAAGCGGTTGTTGTAGTAGGTAAGCCAGATACCACACCGCCTACAATAAGTGTTGAGAAGCCAGTGAAAGGAGTTTACGTAAACAACAACAAGATACTGCCTTTCTTTGCAACCATCGTGTTTGGCAGCGTAGAGATAAGGGTTAATGTTACAGATGAAAGTGAGGTAACACACGTGGTTTTCTCCCTCGATGATTCTGAGGTGGCGAACTTTACAAGCCAGCCATACAACTGGACCTGGAGTGAAAAAACCTTTGGAAGACACGTTGTTGAGGTTACTGCATCAGATTTCTTCGGCAACATCGCAGCCAAAAAAATCGTTATATGGAGGTTTCTCTAAAAAAAACT
The DNA here is from genome assembly GCA_021161865.1 of Thermoplasmata archaeon. GTDB lineage: Archaea > Thermoplasmatota > E2 > DHVEG-1 > B18-G2 > B91-G9. The sequence continues at coordinate 2,674 of JAGGZU010000036.1, read as the reverse complement.
ACATCAAAATAAGGTACTGTCAACATCAAAACATTACACTTGGGATAACAATATTTATATGTAAAACAGGTTATATGGAAATCTGCTCAAATCCAAGAAAAAAATAGACAAAAAGGGGATTGGTTTGAGGAGGAGGTAAGGTATATGCTAAGCAAGGGTAACCTAATGGTTATTTTGGTTACGCTGGTGATGGTTACTAGTTCGGTTTTACTTCCAGCAACAGTTGGAATCGGTTCAAAGCTCTCAGATGAGAAGGAACAGCTTTTAAACGTTACACCATCAAACCCTGTTACCATAGACGTTGAGGTGAATGGTGAGATAACAAAACTCACCTACAACATAAAAGGTTTTTCAACCAAAGAAATAACGATTGATGGAAAAAAATACACTCAAGTTTTTTTACCAGGTGAATCCAACCTCATGAAAAAAGGTGATCCGGACTTACCTAACATATGTAGAAGTATAATCATACCTGATGACACAAAAATGGGTGTAAGGGTTGTTGACCTGAGTTACAAAGACCACTATAACGTTTTGGTACCACCGTCGAAGGGTAACCTTCTACGAAGTGTTGACCCAAATACCGTACCCTACCAGTTCAGCAGGGTTTACAGCACAGATGAATGGTATCCGGGTAAACTAGTGGAGTTGGGTGAACCATATATCCTCAGAGACTTCCGTGGCCAGGTTGTTAAGGTTTACCCGTTTCAGTACAACCCTGTGAAAAGGGTTCTCAGGGTTTACACTCTTCTATCTGTTGAGGTTTTCCCTGTTGCACCAGGCGAGGTAAACGTTTTTGAAAGAAACAAAACTTTAACAGGGATTGAAGAAGATTTCACTCAAATCTATGAGAGGCATTTCGTAAACTTCAACAAGGTTGATTACAGAGATATTAACTTTGCTTTCCCAGAGTACTCTGGTAACCAGTTTTACACGCCGGTTTCTGATCAAGGTAATCTGCTCATAATATGTTACGATGATTTCTATGATAAAATGAAGCCTTTTGTAACCTGGAAAAACATGAAGGGTGTTCCTACTGAAATCGTTAACCTCTCAGAAGTTGGAAGCACAGGAGATGATATTTACGATTATATCGTAAACTACTACAATACAAAGGGGTTAACCTTTGTTTTACTGGTTGGTGACGCTGCTCAGATGCCAACTATGATGGTTGACGGACACGCATCTGATCCAAGTTACTCCTATATAGTTGGTAACGACCACTATCCTGATTTGTTTGTTGGTAGGTTTTCAGCTGAAAACAGCGACCATGTTGATACTCAAGTTGAAAGAAGTGTGGACTACGAGAAACATCCTGAAAACGGTGGAGACTGGTATCACAAGGGTACTGGTATAGCCTCAAATCAGGGGACTGGTGACGATGGTGAATACGACTGGGAGCATATGCGTAACATCAGAAGCGATTTACTGGGTTACACTTACACAGAGGTTGATGAACTCTACGATGGTTCCCATGGTGGAGCTGATGAGGATGGCAACCCTTCAGCGGGTGATGTTTCAACTGTTTTAAACGAGGGTAGAAGCATTGTAAACTACTGCGGCCACGGCAGCACCACCTCTTGGGGAACAACAGGTTTCAGCAACAGCGATGTTAACGCTTTAACAAACGACAACATGCTTCCCTTTATTTTCTCCGTGGCATGCCTAAACGGGAACTTTGTATCCAGTACATGTTTCGCTGAAGCATGGCTTAGGGCAACAGACAACAGCAACGGTAAACCAACGGGTGCAATAGCCACTTTCATGTCATCTAAATCACAGGCTTGGAGTCCACCCATGGATGCACAGGATGAGTTTGTTGACATACTTGTAGGATCCTATGAGAACAACAAAAGAACCACTTTTGGTGGATTGGTATTCAACGGTTGCATGCACATGAACGATGAATACGGCTCCGATGGTTACGCTGAAACCGATGCATGGCACGTTTTTGGTGACCCATCGATACAGGTTAGAACAGATACGCCAGATGCTATGACGGTTATACACGATGATACTATGGAAAGCAGCGCCACAAGTTTCGAGGTAACCGTTGTAGGAGTTGAGGGTGCATTATGCGCTCTTTCAAGGAATGGTGTGTTACTTGGGTATGATTACACGGATTCAAGTGGGCATGCAACTATTGAACTTGATGAACCCATTGGTGAATCCTGCATGATTGATCTCGTGGTAACCGCTTACAACAAAATACCGTATATCACAACTATCCAAGTCATATCGGTTGATTTCTCATGGGATCCACCTTATCCGAATACTGGAAGCCCGATTCAGTTCAACGATGAAACACAGGGTACTGTTTTGTCTTGGAATTGGGAGTTTGGTGATGGAGCAACAAGCGATGAGCAGAACCCTACACACACCTACTACAGTGAAGGGGTCTACGATGTTACTTTAACGGTTACAAAAAGTGATGGAACATACTCTGTGACTAAACCAGTTGAGGTTAGGGACAACTGGCCTCCAATAGCTGTCGCTCACCCAGAGTTTTATGCTGGAAACAACCCAACCATAAACTTTGATGGTAGCGACTCATGGGATCCAGATGGCAGCATAGTCTCCTACTACTGGGATTTCAAGGATGGAAACACTTCAAATGAGGTTTCACCAACCTATACATATGCTCAAGACGGTATTTACAATGTGACTTTAACGG
>JAGGZU010000105.1 GCA_021161865.1 Thermoplasmata archaeon | reverse complement strand
GCACGGTTGCCAACAACAAAAGCCTTTGTTATAAACTCAATCTCATTTGCCTCTTGAGCAGATGACACCTGACCAACGATCCTAATCATCTCCATATCACCATATAGTACTCTTTAATCCAGCTTATAAACGGCTTGTTGTACAAACGTTATCAAAACAGTCTTAAACATGTTTTCTGTTGCCGTATTTACCATGAAAAAACTCTCGGATTCTGCGGCAACAACATTGTTTTTTCTTACTCCAACGACCATGCTCATCATAGGGTTCTTCTTGTTTCAATACCCTTTAACGTTTCTTCAAGAAAAAACCCTGCTTATACCGCTATTCGGTGGTTTACTCCTACTTGGAGCAGGTTTTTTGATGGGAGAAAAGAAAAAGGGCTCTCTGCTTAGGGTAGCAGGATGGGTTCTTTTCTCATTTTATTGGGCGACACAGCCAAACACCCTCTATTACTATGAAGGAGGGGATTTGGTCAACGCAGCGATATGTGTAGCCGGTGTATACGTTCTTTTCTATTTTGCATACAGAGAAACATTAAACACAAAAAATAAACCCATCTGCTTAAACTGGGTTGCAGGAGCAACATCAATTGCTGGACTTATCTACTTCGTAACAGATAAAATAGATGCGCTGAGGGATGGATTGATAAACATTGTTGCACAACAGTCTGCATGGCTTCTCTCGCTATTCAGCGACAAGGTTGTGGTGAAGGGAAACTTGATATGGTTTGGTTACCACTATGATATGCTTCAACAGTATGGTTCATATGGTGCTACTGCACAGATAATATTTGCATGCACAGCCATACAATCAATGATGCTTTTCGTGGGAATGATAGGGGCTTTGAAGGGTGCCAGCCTGAAAACGAGAGGACTGGCTCTTCTATCAACCATACCAGTCATTTACGTGTTAAACCTTGTGAGAAACGCAGGGGTTATATTTCTAAGCGGTTCACAGATTACAACCATGGAAGTGGCACACAACTACATTGGAAAATTTGGTAGCTTAATAGCTCTCATCGTGCTGGTGTTTGTCGTCTTCAAGATATTACCTGAGCTTTACGATCACATAGTCTGCCTGTTTGATTTACCTAAACAAGATGGGCCATTGGAAAGGGAGTTGAAAAAGATAACAAAAAGAGGAAAAAGATGATTGCAAAGGGTGGAAAAGGGATTGTTGCAACCGCATTTACATTAGGCGTTTCCTCACTTCTGTTTAGCGGATTGCTCACAACGGTGAACGAAGATGCTGCAGCCATATTATCAGGATTATCTCTACTGCTGCTCACATGTTTTTTATTTCTACTAATATTTTTCAGAGACCCTGAGCGAAGGGTTGGAAAAGGTGTTGTGTCACCTGCTGATGGAAAAATAATCAAGGTTGACGAGGTAGAGGATAAAGACGTTGGTAAGTCGTATCTTATAAGTATATTCATGAGCATCTGGAATGTTCACGTGAACCGTTCACCATACAGTGGCATAGTGTCATCATTAACCCATTACAAGGGTGGACACTCCCCTGCCTTCCTTGAAAAAGCTGATAGAAACGAAAAAACGGTTACAATAATTGATACACCATTGGGTAAAATAAAAATGGTTCAGATAGCAGGGATAGTCGCTAGAAGGATTGTGAGTTATATCTGTGATGGAGATAGAGTTGAAAAGGGTCAACGTGTTGGTATCATAAGGTTTGGATCAAGGGTTGACCTCTATCTACCATGTAACAAAGTCGAGAGGATAACGGTTGATAAAGGAGATAACGTAAAGGCTGGAGAGGATACAGTTGCAGAGGAGCGCAGTTAAACTGTTAACGGTTGCCGATACGTTTTCGATACTAAACGCAGTTCTTGGATTCTTCGCCATTGTATTTGCAGTAAAAAACAGTTTCTGGATGGCTGCATCCTTCGTTCTTCTTGCAGTGCTGGGTGACGGAGCAGATGGAGTACTGGCTCGTAGACTCAACTCAGGAAAGCTCGGGGAGACTTTTGATTCACTGGCCGACCTCACAGCGTTCTGCATAGCACCGTCTATAATAATCCTTGAAGACGGTGTTATGGACGCTACTCTGCCCTTTTTTGTCTCACTTCTCGTGTTTTACCTTATTGCCTCCATAATCCGTTTATCAGCATTCCCTGTTCTTAAACAAAAAGACAGGTTTTTAGGTCTCCCTGTGCCTGCTGCTGGTGCAACTCTTGTACTCTTGGTAATACTGCAGTGTGAATGGTATGTTACGATGAGTGCACTATTCATACTCTCCTTGCTGATGATTTCCCCTCTACCTTTCCCAAAAACAGGTAGGTTTTCCTCACTCATAGCAACCCTTCTTATAATATGTACGCTGGTGTTTAAAGACCTCTACAACTCCATTATGCCTTCGCTGCTACTCCTTTCGTTTCTTGTCTACACGGCCTTGGGGCCACTCTACATGTGGCTTCATCAAAAAAAGTGAAAAGTTATTTGTTTCTTCTCATGAGGTACCCAATCATAGCCTTTAGGTTATGTGTTCCCTGGCGATCCTCAAGATTTGAAAGCACCTCCTCAGCCTCTTCAAGGGTTTCCTTAACCAGCTGTTTAGCATACGATACTGAATCCGTTGACTTTATAATATCAATGACCTCCATTAAATCGTCTTCGGAACTGTTCTCAATGAAGTTTATTATTCTATCTCTGCTGGTTGAGTCGACATGCTTAAGAGCGTGAAGAAGAACAATCGTTTTTTTACCCTTTTTAAGGTCAGTGCCTAAGGGTTTCCCTGTATCAACCCCCTCTACATCGATAATATCATCCTGTATCTGAAAGGCTGTACCCATAAGGCCTCCTAGTTCCTCCAGGGCATCAATCTCATTTTTACTTCCACCACCCAGTACGCCACCTGCCTGCAAAGCCAGTTCAAGTAAAGCAGCTGTTTTCAGTTTCACCATCCTAAGGTAATCTTCAATCTCAACATCAGGTTTATTTTCAAAGAGGATATCCATCGCCTGCCCCTTTGCAAGGTTTAAACATTTCTCAGTTGCAAGCTCCATCACATACTTAACGCGGGCGTCGTCAGTTCCCTCAACCTCGGAGTTTTTTGAAAAGGCTCTGAAGGCTAGACTGTAAAGGGTGTCACCGGCGGTTATCGCCATAGGCACTCCCCAAACTGCATGAACTGTTGGACCACCTCTCCTCATATCCGCATCATCCATGATGTCATCATGTATGAGGGTAAACGCGTGTAGGAACTCCAAACCTGCAGCTGTGGGCAAAACCTTTTTTTCATCCCCTCCAACAGCATCGCATGCAAACATGCACAGTATAGGACGTATCCTTTTTCCACCAGACCACAGAATATGGGTGACAGGGTCACTGTAACCGTTCAAGCCCTGCATAGGCATCAGATAAGGCATTTCAGTGGAGAGTATTCTGTTCATCTCCTCATTTACCAGTATTATCCTTTTATGTAAAGCCATTTGAAAGGATTCCCCCCCATCGGTTTTATATTGATACATCTTGCCTCTCCCACCTCTTAACCATTAAATCATCCTCACATCAAATCAACAAACTTCCTTAATGGTTTCATATTTAGTACGTGTTTTTTATCAACACCATACATTCCTTTCCCATACCTGACATAACCTTATTTACATTTCAAGTAATTTGACATACCCATATCCCGGAGTTTGTTTTAGCAACATTGTTTTATTGGACAATATAACCTCCACTCTCTTTATCCCCATATTATCAAACGATGATATTTAACTTTGTCGAAAGGGGATCCGACAGTAACATAACATAAAACATGTGCCTTACGACAGTAGATAAAAAGGTTTCTAAACGAAAAGCGCATTACATTCTTTGAATGGATGATATTCCTAAGATAGGAATAACAGGGATGCCAGGGGTTGGAAAAACCGATACATTGGTCAAGGTGGTGAAACACCTTGAAGAGAGTGGTTACTCTGTTGGTGGCATGATAACAGAGGCTATAGTTGAGAACAATGTAAGGGTTGGATTTGATGTTGTAAACTGGAAAACCGGTGAAAGAAAGGTTTTTGCTCACATTGATTTCGATACAGGAGAGAAGGTTGGAAAGTATGGTGTGGACCTTGAGGCTCTGGAAACCGTGGGTGTACCTGCTATAGAAGATGCAATTGCTGATGAGGAGACGGATATAATAATCATAGATGAGATAGGAAAAATGGAGATGCTGTCTGAAGGGTTTTGCAAAACCGTTATTGACGCTTTGGATTCTGATAAACCGATTCTCGTCACTCTACATAAGAAGTCAAGGAGTCCTCTTCTTCAGGACATACGTAGAAGGGATGACATACGTATACTGGAGGTTACCATGGTTAATAGGAACCTGCTACCATATAAGATAGAGAAGATAATGAAGGATCAGCTACCAAATCTATTCTGACATGGAAACAAAACTGAGAGAGATTAAGGAAGGAAAAACGTTTTTCCTTGTCCCTGAGTTTGAAAACAAAAAAGGACCTGGTAAAAAAAGAAGTGGTTTCTACAACCCCACTATGGAGATGAATCGGGACATCTCCATACTCATGGTGCAATGGCTTGTAGACACAGCAAATAAATCAGTTAAAATACTGGATGGACTCGCAGCCTCCGGTGCAAGAGGTATTAGAATAGCAAACGAGGTTGAAGGGGATTTTTTTGTCACCATAAACGACTGGAACAAGAAAGCATTTAACTTTATCCTTAGAAACACAAAAGGTTTTGATAACGTTGAAGGGTTTTGCGAAAACGTTAACTGTCTCCTCCACAAAAAAAGGTTTCATTATGTTGACATCGACCCTTTCGGTACACCTGTTCCCTACATTGATGCTGCGGTAAAAAATGTGATTCCTAGCGGGGTTTTAGCTGTCACCGCTACAGACACTGCAACACTCTGCGGCGTCTACCCAAAAACCTGTATTCGGAGATATGGGGCAATGCCCCTTCACTCTTGGATTAAACATGAGGTTGGTCTAAGGATTCTGATTGGTTACATCTGCAGGGAGGCTGCAAAATATGACCGTGGAGTGGAGGTTCTTTTCAGCCATTCGACAGACCATTACATGCGCGTCTATGTGAGGTTGAGAAAAGGAGCTGGGGAGGCAAATGAGTCGTTGAAAAAGGTGAAAACTGTTGATGCAGTCGATTTCACATACGAAAACAGGAAAACTGAGGTGGGACCTCTTTGGGTTGGAAAGCTCCACAACAGAGCGGTGTTGAAAAAACTTCAAAATATAACACCAAGGAAAACACTTGGAAAAAGAAGGGATGTTGAAAAACTGTTAACCAGAGCGTATGAGGAGGTTGACCTCCCTATCTTCTTCTACACCATAGATGTTCTCTCCTCGCAGCTAAAGGTTTCGCCTCCAAAACCTTTTCATGTACTGGAAAAGCTGAAGGAGTTAGGGTTTAAAGCAGGTGGGACGCAGTTTGGAGACACATCCTTTAAAACAGATGCACCAAGAGAGGAGGTTTATAGGGTTTTTGAAGAGGTTTCTTCATCCTAAAAGGATTATCATTTTATAATCAAACTGGATATCTTTAGCAGGGTGTTATGTTAAACAGGATAAAGGTCGGTGTTTTAGCATCTGGAAGAGGGACGGATCTGCAGAGCATCATAGATGCATCTGAGAAAGGGATGATAGATGCAGTTGTATCTGTTGTTATAAGCGATAGAAGGGATGCGTTTGCGTTGAAAAGAGCTGAAAAACATGGTATACCACACTACTTTGTTGACCCAAAGGAGAAAAAAAGAGAAGAACATGAACAGGAGATAGATGAGCTGCTCAAAAAACACGAGGTTGATCTTGTTGTAGGAGCGGGTTACATGCGTGTTCTTTCACCATGGTTTGTAAAAAAATGGTTTGGAAAACTCATCAACATTCATCCTGCCCTTCTCCCATCATTCAAGGGTACAAATGGTCAAGGCGATGCACTGAATTATGGTGTGAAAATCACAGGGTGCACCACACATTTCATGGATAATGAGATGGACCATGGACCGATTATACTCCAAGCAGCGGTTAAGGTTTTACCTGATGATGACAGGGATTCTTTAGCCAACCGTATACTCGAGGTTGAACACCAAATACTGCCGAGAACCATACAGTTGTTCGCAGAAAACAGGTTGAAAATAGAGGGGCGAAAGGTGAGGATTATACCAGGTGACTCCTGGAAGGATAAATACAAAACATTGCCAGATGTATTGTACTGTGAGGGATACTAAAAAGCATGAAAAACCTTGATGATGAAATGACAAGGTTGTATTCTTTACGTCGCTTTGGGATAAAGCAGGGGTTGAGTAGAATAACAGGTCTTTTGGAGGAGATGGGTAACCCTCATCTTGAATATAATGTGGTGCATGTTGGTGGGACAAACGGGAAGGGTTCGGTTTGCCGAATACTTGGCTCCATATTGGAGGAAGCGGGTTACATAACAGGTGTTTACACGTCGCCACATCTCTCCCACCTAAGAGAGCGTATAGTTGTCAATGACATGGAAATAAATGATGATGAGTTGTATCGGTTGATTGAAGAGGTGCTGTCTCTTGTAGAAAAAAGTAGAGATAAGCCAACCTTCTTTGAGGTTACAACAGCCATTGCCTTCGAATACTTTAGGAGAAAAAAGGTAGATGTCGCTGTCGTTGAAGTAGGATTGGGTGGTAGGCTGGATGCAACAAATGTTGTGCAGCCGCAGTTGACTGTGTTAACAAGTATATCTATTGATCATGGAAACATTCTAGGTGGGCCCATAGAAGAGATAGCAGAGGAAAAAGCAGGTATTTTAAAAGAAGGTGTTCCGTTGATAACCTCTGCCAGGGAAAAGGCTTTAGACATCGTAAGAGGAGTTGCTAAGGAAAAAAACGTAGATGTTACTGTTGTTGACAAAAACTCTTGGAGGAGATTGGAGAAAAATGATAATGGACAAAGATTCGTTGTACATGGTTTGATAAAGGATTATGATGTAGAAACCTCTCTCCTTGGCTTGTATCAGGGAGAAAACGTGGCTGTAGCTGTCACATCAGCTGAAAAACTTCAGATGAATGGTTTTTTTCTCCCTGAGGGGAGTATAGAAAGGGGTGTTATGCTGGCTGAAAACCCTGGTAGAATGGAGGTTGTTTCAAACAACCCAACCATGGTTCTTGATGGTGCACACAACCCTGCTGCCATGAATGCGTTGGTTGAAACGCTTTTAAATGATTTCGAGTACAATAGATTAATTGTTGTACTTGGGATGTTAGGGGATAAGGATGTTAACTCCATGGTTAAAACCATTGCCAAACACTCATCACATATAATAGCTACTCAACCAAAGAATGAAAGAGCATGCAATGCAAATTTAATAGCTGAATACATCAGAAAAGACAAAGCAGGTTGTAAGGTTGAGGTGATACCTAATGTTGAGGATGCTGTAAAGAGAGTGAAAAAAGTTGCTCAGGGAGATGATTTGGTATGTATCACGGGCTCACTGTACACTGTTGGAGAAGCAAGAGATGTTTTATTTTAAAAACTGCAAACATTTGATATACAAAAAACGGTATTCTCTGTCTCTGTGAGTAAACATAACCCTGCCATTATAGAGATAAAAACACTAGAGGATGCAAGAAAAGAGATTAAAAATATAGGCTGTGATCCAAACAGTATAGAAATCATGGCTCCCAAGGCGGTTTTCAAAACTATTCTCCTAGAGAATGTGCATCCTACGGATGCCATCATACTAAAACAGGATATGCTCTCCATAGGTGGGGAGGTTGCCATCCCGATGGATGTTTTTGAAAATAAAGAAAAAAATTGTAGGATTTTAATAATGGGTACACTGAGACATTTTAGAGAATTAGTAGATAAACTTAATAGACACTACCCGCGGATAAAAAATATATCTAATGAGTTGGAGAATCTGCTGAGGGAGGAGTGGTGAAGGAACTAAGGATAGGTGACAAAAGGTTTCAGCTTGGTAAAAAAACCATAGTGATGGGAATACTAAATGTTACACCTGACTCCTTCTCAGATGGAGGTAAGTTCGTCTCTATTGAGAAAGCGATTCAACATGCTTTTCAGATGGAAAAGGAAGGGGCTGACATTATCGATGTGGGTGGAGAATCCACTAGACCAGGTGCCTCCCCTGTCACAGCTGAAGAGGAGATGCGGCGTGTTTTACCTGTTTTAGAGCAGTTGGTTGGAAAACTGAGGATACCCATCTCCATTGACACCTACAAATCCAAGGTTGCAGAAAAAGCCCTTGAAGTGGGTGCCAGCATGATAAACGATGTTAGTGCTCTTCGCGGTGACACGGAGTTGTTGAATGTGGCAAGGAATTATGATGTTCCCATCTGCCTCATGCATATGAAGGGTGCTCCAAGAAATATGCAGGTTAACCCTGTATACCAGGATGTGATGGGGGAGATAATAGATTTTATGAAAGAAAGGATAGATTATGCTACCTCACATGGCGTAAAAAAGGAGAATATCATAGTTGACCCAGGAATCGGTTTCGGTAAAAGAACTGGAAAAGGTGTTGAGGACAACTGTGAGATACTGCGTCGTCTCCCTGAGCTGAAAAAACTTGGTTTCCCGATACTGGTTGGTGCCTCACGTAAAACATTTGTAGGAAACGTATGTGGAAAAAATAAGCCTTTACCTGTGGTAGATAGATTAGAGGGGAGTTTAGCCGCAGCATGCGTGTCTGTCATGAACGGTGCAGACATCATAAGGGTGCATGATGTTAAAGAAACTAGGAGATGTGTTGACCTTGTTGACTGTGTCGTAAGATAAAAAACCTGAGTTTAACCGGTTTTAACCAACTGTGAAAGATTGCTTACCAGATTCCTTAACATTACGCGCCGTGTCAAATGCCAAAACCCAATATGTAACGTTTGTGCCTAATGGAAGCTGCCCAAACTCTAAACCAAATAAAGGACTATTTGATGTGTTTTTCAACGGATCCTCCTCATGCCTGCTCTGAACAGGATCACACCCATACCTGTACATCTCTCTGCTTCCCACCTCTTCACTATCATCCCAAAACAAAACAACTCTTTGAATGGAAAAAGGACCTTCCTCAGTTACATTAGCATAAACCACGATGTTGCTACTATTTACAGGATTTTGGGGGAGATGATAAAGAAGATTAACCTTTGGACCCCAAGAATGCCCGCTCTCATTAACGACAAGGTTTATTTCATCAAAGAACTCCCTACCATTTCTATCAACCGCTTTTGCCACAGCAACATGATCACCGGGTTCCAACCCATTAACATCCCAATAAACAGACCAGTTTACTGTACCGTCTGCAACCCTCCACCCTCCTCCATCAATGGACACCTCTACAAGCTTTACACCAACATTATCATCACTCCAACCTGAAAACTCAACAACGCCTCCCTCAACCACCTCGCCATCTAAAGGTTCCTTAATTTTCACGGTTGGTGGGGAAACATCCAAAAGTGTGACCTTTAAAACATCATAAGTATCTCCACAGACAGCTCTAATCAAATGATCTCCTATCTGCTCCCCGGAAGTATTCCATCTGTAACACCATTCCCCACTACGGTTTGAGATATAAACTAATACTTCATCAACAAAAACGCTAACATTTCCGGTTGCCACGCCCTTCACAGCAACGGTTTCTCCAACATCAAAAACAGGGTGATCGAAAACATCTGTGTGGGGGAAAAAAATCTGAACAGCAGCCCCTGATGTCGGAGTGGTGACGGCCAATGAAAGATTGAGAACAACGGTGCTGAAACGGGCGTTGTTTCTAAAAACAAGGTACCATCTATCCTCAGCTGTGTTAAAAGCAAGATTATCCTTCTCTACATCTCTATACAAACCGCAGATGAACCTTTTCCCTTCAACATATTTTTCAAAGTTTGTCTCATTTACCACAAAAAAGGATACCTTACCTTTTTTCTCATAAACGCCTTTATCATCCATCCAGAGAGTACTTTGATGTATCTGATAAGAGGAGGTGCTGAAGGAGATGTTGAATAATGTATCACCACTAGGAAGAGAGGTTTCTCTGTGTTTATCATGACATGTTGAGATAAAGGGAAAAACTATTTTGAATGTTGTATCCCTTGGCTCCGAGAGAACACGTAAGGTGTTATGCAAAGCGGGCTGCCAAGGTTTCTTAAGGTTTCCATACTGTACTAAGAAAAGGTAACTTCGGTTTTCACCCAGTTCAAAACTGCATTCACCATTAATATCTGTGTAATTCCATATAGATTGTATCACACCATTGACGCCATCCGGAATTTTATCGTAAACATTACCGAGTTTTTTATACAACATTTGAAGTATTCTCCCCTTAACCAAATCAGGTATAACACTCCATATCTTCTCCACCACACCCCATACCTTGTTTTTTAACCAGGTTATATCACGTGGCCCGTTAACTAAGACAACCACCCTTGCCCCATCAACAGGCTGATGTCTCATATCAGTGACCACAAAACGCACCGTTCTTCTATTCTCAGGGTGAATATATCTGCTGGTTACATCGTATATGGAATCGTCGCCTTTCCAAGCAAACAACGCAGAGATATCTTTGCCCCAACCATAAACGTAGACATCAGGTTTATCCACAGCACCGCCACCATCGCTCCACCAGTTGTCGTTCTCATGCCATCCTCTCTCATAAAACTCCCGCCACACATGATCCTCACCGAGGTCACAGACTCCAACAGACGGGACAAGAGATGTTCTTAAAGCAGCAACCGCTATCTTCTGCAGCTCGCCACACCAGCCATTGTGTTCATGAGCAATAACATTAGGTTGCCCTGGTCTATCCCCAGTAACCTGCGCTGGAACGGTTTTCCCAATCCAGTAACTAACCGCTTCAACAGCTGTTGGATGGTTGTTTATACTCCACTCCCAACTCCGCTGTTTTGGTTGAAAGTAAGACTCGTTGTCCCAGAGGTACCGTATACCTGATAGTTTCTCCTTGAGTAGAGGATAACCTATGTCGTTATGGTTAAAGAGATAACTTCTCCAAAACCTGTTGTAAACATAGGATGGTTCCTCACCTGCTGCCTCGGGGTGGACAACATACCAGTAATATACCTCCGGTGGATACTCCAGCACCTTCTCCACACCATCTTCAATCACACGGTAACGTATTGTGGAATAATAGTTTCCATCCCCTTCATCGTAGTCGACTATTCTCACGTAATCAAGCCATTCATCTGCCTCGTACAGGGAAAAAACGTTGTCTTTTACCAGGTCAACAGGAGGAACGTTACCAACTGATGAAAAAGCTATGGTGAAAGCTATCTCATCAACATATTTTTTGCTAACATTTAATATCAAGTCAGCATAGGGCTCAGCGTCAATACTGTGAAACTGCCTAGAAAGAGGTTTTTGTATCCATCTTGGTGACCTTGCCACAGCATCCTTAACCTTCTCAGAGAAACCGTTAATACATGGAGAGATGGTTTTCTCCTTTAAAATAAAATTATCTGGAATAAACTCGATGTAGTAATCTGATTCAGGAGGTATCTCCACCTCCCTTGATAAAGCTGCTTTGAATGTTTTTTTATCGTGCGTTGACTGGTATGCAGTTAGTGGCGGTGTAAAAAATAAAATTACTAAAGCAAAGATGAACAACCTTCTACTGAACAATGTTAAGGTGTTGATATTTAACTACCTCCTTGTTAAAAAAATACAAAACGGGATTAATATACTTTGTCGATACATAACCTAAGATAAAACAAAAGGTTTTTTTGGTTTCAATCCTCAGATACATAGAACATTATTCTATATTATAATTTTATTGTTTTTCAACAGATGCTCCTAAGGAGTAGAACTTTAAAAAACTGGTTTTACACCATTATAGATGTGTATCAACAATGTGTTTCACATACCTCTGGTTCTCAACTTAGGGGCATCAAACCCTGCTTTCGGAACTGCTGAAAAATTAGAAAAATTATTATATGAGAGAACTTATTCAAGGAATCAGGCGGAGAGATGGGATTGCACAGGTGATGCTATTACTGTTTTTTGCACCAAGTATGCAACACCTCCGCCGCCTCCCCCATAAATGTAAATTAAAAGAATTAGCTTTAAGAGGAACTAATGTGTTTCAGGTTGTGATCCCATGAAACTATTGTTGATTCATAGCGACTACATGGAGTATGAGGTTAAGGAGAAGGCTATAAAACATCCTGAGGAGATAGATAAGGAAAAAAAGAGGGGTAGAGTCGATGAGGGGCTTGCGGTTTTTGTTGCAGTGGAGAGCATAGATGAAAAGGCGAAAAAGGACGCAGTGGAGCAAGCCTATAATGAAATCTCAAAGGTGGCTGAAGAGCTCAAGGTTAATAACGTAATGCTCTACCCATATGCGCATCTTTCCTCGAACCTTGCAAAACCGTCTGCAGCGAAGGAGATACTCGTCGAGTTGGAAAAAAGGTTGAACAAGGAGTTTATGGTTAAACGCTCCCCCTTTGGTTGGTACAAGGCATTTAAGCTATCATGTAAAGGCCATCCCATGTCTGAGCTTTCAAGGGAGATTATACCAAAAAGGGAGAAAACAGCGGTTGAAAAGGAAAAAGAGGTGACGTCACAGTGGTATATACTTACTCCTGAGGGTGAATTGATTGATGCTGAAAGGTTTGATTTTACAGGACATGAGGAGTTGAAACTACTCTACGAGTACGAGAGTAAGGGTTCTAGGAAAGCAGAGGGTGAACCGCCTCATGTGAAAATGATGCAGGCTTTGGAGCTTGTAGATTATGAGCCGGCCAGCGACTCTGGGATATTCAGATGGTACCCAAAGGGCAGGATGATTAAGGGTTTACTGGAGCAGCATATAAACAACATGGTTCACAACATAGGTGGAATGCAGGTTGAGACACCCATCATGTACGATCTTGAACATCCTGCATTAAGCGCTTATGTGAAAAAGTTTCCCGCTAGACAGTACACCGTTAAATCAGATGACAAGGAGTTTTTCCTAAGGTTTGCAGCCTGTTTCGGGCAGTACATGATCATGCATGACATGACGATATCATACCGTCATCTACCTCTAAGACTATATGAACTCACGCATTACAGTTTCAGAAGAGAGCAGAGTGGCGAAATCAGTGGTTTGAAGAGATTGAGATGCTTCACCATGCCAGATTTGCATACCCTCTGCGCTGATATTGACCAAGCGACCGATGAATTCAAAAGACAGTTTAAAACCGCTATGAAATGGATGAATGATTTACAGTTGGATCATGAGGTGGCGATAAGATTCGTTAAATCATTCTATGATGAAAACAAGGCGCTTGCAAAGGATCTTGCAAAACTTGCAGGTAAACCTGTGCTCATAGAGCTCTGGGATGAAAGGTACTTCTATTTTGTGATGAAGTTTGAGTTCAACATCATCGATTCCATGAAAAAAGCAAGTGCTCTTTCTACGGTGCAGATTGATGTGGAGAACGCTAAACGTTTTGACATAACATTTATGGATGAACACGGTGAGAAAAAGTATCCCTTTATACTTCACACAAGCATCTCAGGTAGCATAGACCGCTGTCTCTATGCCCTCCTGGAGAGAGAAGCAATAAAGATGAAACAGGGAAAAAAACCTATGCTTCCTCTTTGGCTTTCACCAACACAGATTCGTTTCATACCTGTGAACGATGATTTTGTAACCGACTGTGAGAGGTTTGTTGGACAGCTTCCTGACATGATCAGGGCAGATATAGATGACAGAGAGGAGAGTGTTTCAAGGAAGATAAGGGATGCTGAGAAAGAATGGATTCCCATAATAGTGGTTGTGGGAGACAAAGAGAAGGAAAGTGAAACTTTTACACCAAGGTTCAGAAGCAGTGAGATTGGAGGAAACAGTAAAACATATTCTCTGAAGGAGTTAAGGGATTTGATAATGGAGCATGTAGAGGGTTACCCGCAGGAGCCTTTACCTGTGCCTCTCTATCTATCAAAAAGACCAAAGTTTAAAGGATAAAAGTTTATTTCTTACGTGAATAAGGGGGTTTCTTTATGATAAAAAGGAAAGAGGTTCAGGATTTAGTAGGTTCTTATGATAAGGAGAATATCACAATTGGTGCTCTTGGTGGGCACTCTGCTCTTGATGTATGTAGGGGAGCAAAAAAACATGGTTTCCACACCATAGCGGTTTGTCAGAAGGGTAGGGAGAAAACTTACACCAAGTATTATCGAACAAGAGAGGATGGAAGGGGATGTGTTGATGAAACCATTGTATTGGATAGGTTTGCTGATATCACAAAACCGGAGGTGCAGGAGAAACTGAGGGAGAAAAACACGATATTTATTCACAACCGCTACTTCTGGGTGTACTTTGATTTTACTGACATAGAGAATAACTTTCTTGTGCCTATCTTTGGGACACGTGGTATGCTTAAGCTTGAGGAGAGGGATGTTCCTAAGAACCAGTACTATCTTCTTGAGAGAGCGGGTATAAGGTACCCAAGGATCTTCAAATCACCTGAGGAAATAGATAGATTAGTTATTGTTAAGGTGAACGAGGCGATTAGAGGATATGAGAGAGCGTTTTTTTATGCATCAGATTATGAAGATTACAGAAAAAAATCAGAAGAACTGCTTGAAAGGAAGATGATTACAAAGGAATCACTTGATAACGCTGTTATTGAAGAGTATGTCATCGGTGCACAGATTAACTTCAACTATTTCTATTCAGTCATTAACAATGAGTTGGAGATAATGGGGACAGACACTAGGAGGCAGACAAACCTTGATGGGTTGATAAGGCTTCCAGCAAATGAGCAGCTTGAGGTTTTAAAGTATGTTAAACCTAAGCTTATTGAGACTGGACATATCGCTGCTACAACCAAGGAAAGCATTATTGAAAAGATATTTGACATTGGAGAGAGGTTTGTCGAGACAACAAAGAAGGAGTATCCTCCTGGCATCATAGGTCCGTTTGCTTTGCAGGGAGCTATAGCCGCTGATAGGGGTAAAGAGGAGATGGTTGTTTTTGATGTTTCCATGCGTATACCTGGTAGCCCTTTGACTCGTTTTACACCTCATACAGGTTATCTTTATGGTGAATCCATTAGTTATGGTGAACGCATAGCGATGGAGGTCAAAAAGGCGATAGAAGCAGATAGGCTTAGGGATATTGTTACCTAAAGATATGATAACGATTCGATTGACCTTGTGCAAAACTATTCATTAGTAGATAAAATTTATATAAGAGTCGATTTATAATTTACATTAAGAAATGTTCAACAGGCAAGAGAGGACTATGATAAAGGTTGCATTTACCTTAATTATATGTTGCATATTACTAACACCCAGCATCTCCAACGGTGTAACAGGTGAAGAAGAAAAGCATATTGCTAAATGGACCATCATGTATTATCTATGCTGCGAAAACCATATCTCCTATGAAGCAGAAGAGATGGTTAAGAATCTAACCAAGGTTGGGTCATCAGAAAATCTCAATATTATAGTTCTTAAAGATGGAGGTCAACAAGATGATTCTGCATTATACTACATAGAAAAGGATGAGGCTAGCAACCTCAATAAATTATACAGTTGGCCGGATGAACTGGACATGGGGGAATCCAACACATTGAAAACATTCCTAAATCTGGTCATAAGGGAGTATCCTGCTAAACATTACGCGCTAATGATTCTATCAGATTGTGGAAGCGGCTGGCAGGGAATATGCAGAGATACTGGTGCCCGCAACAACGGAATACCGTTAATGTCAATACCCTCCCTCGCCAGTGTACTAAGGGAGGTAACCTCCAGTGGTGGGAAAAAGATAGATGTTGTTGGCTTCATGCCCTGCGTTATGGGTATGTTTGAAGTTGCATATGAGATAGCACCCTATGTGAACTACATGGTTGCATCAGAGGAACACCAGTTAGAAGAGCTGGATAAAGGCCCAGAGTACACCTGGCAGTATCTACAAACAACCTGGGATTTAAAAAACAACACAGATATGACATCAGAGGGGTTCGCATTAGATTTAGTTGAACGATTTACCCCTTGTGACTTCCCGATGTGGGTACTTTACTCATACATGGTTCTTTTGAAAAAAGGAGAATACGGACATATGGTTGAAACTATATCAAACCTGTTAACAAACCTTTTAAATAAACTCCCAAACCCTGATATACATCTCGTATCCCTACACACCACGCTTTCAGCTGTCAACCTCAGCAGGACAGATGATGTTGCAGAGGCGGTGGACAACCTGTCATCTATCCTTATGTTAAACAAATATGATGAGCAAGTTATACATGCGGTAGGTTATGCAAGGAAAAACGTAAGAGAGTATGGAAAATTCTACAGCAAAAACCGTGCAACAGCAGTATACTATATGAACCTCCCTATAGAAAAACTCGCCTTTAATTCCTTTGTAGACCTCTATGATCTTGCGCAACTCATAAATGAATCTGTGGAAAATCAAGCAGTAAAAGATGCATGTAAAGAAGTAATGGACAAGATAAAGGATGCAGTGGTTGTCAACCAGGCAATGCCTGATGATGAATCACATGGTTGTAGCATATATTTCCCAGAAAATAAGAATCTATACAACAAGTATCTGTGGAGTGATAAACTTCCTTATCCTTATGAGGAAATGCGTTTTTCACAAGATACCTCGTGGGATGATTTTCTCAAAACATATCTTGGTGTCTAAACTGCGGTTATCTACATTCAATGACTTTTTTCTCTGTTACAATCTTATCAACCCTCACATCCTGCTTCTCCTGAGGTAAGCTGGGCACAACCTGAAATTCAAAGGCAAAACCTATTTTCCTTCCCCTTGTCTCTCTTAAAAAACTGTCATAATACCCAAGACCATGGCCGATTCTATGCCCCTTAAGATCAAATGCAACACCTGGAACAACAACTAAATCTAACTCATCCTTAGAAACAACACGTTCAGGGTGATAAAACGGCTCCAGTATCCCATAGGCTCCTGGTTTCAACTCATCAAAACCCTTGATTTCAATGGGAATGATGTCCTTGTTTCCTGTATCTGAAAGAGGAACGACAACCTTTTTTTTCACTTTCAACGCCTTTTTTATCATATCATGCGTATAAACCTCGCTGTTGTATGAAACATAAAACATGACTGCATCTGCATCAACGTACTCTTGGAGGGTGAATAAACGCTTCTCTATCTTTTCGCTCCACTCCAAAACCTTCTCCATGGAAATGTTTTTTCTCAACTCAACCATTTTATTCCGAATCTTTTTCTTTTCTCTAGCAACATCATTGTTCACAGGCATTCTAAACATGATGGTTTTTCTGTTCTAAAACACTTTCCCGTAGAATCTAAAGGTTTAAACATTTCCTTACATTTTAATCTGAAACGTGAACACCAAACAGGCTGGAATACTATTTGTGCTACTAGCAAGCGTGATGTGGGCTGTTGAACCGGTTTTTGCAAAGCTCTCATATCAAAATTCTGATTTCCTACAAACCTCTGGTGTGAGAGCTGTTTTTGTAACACTAACCGCTTTAGTTTATGTTGTTTTATCAAAAAGGAGGGAAAAACTCAGAGTGAACAAAAAGGTTCTTCCTTCGTTGATTTATCTCGCTGTAGTTGGAACTGTTTTTGCTGACCTGCTTTATTTCTTTGCATTAACCAAGGTTCCTGTGGTCAACGCTGTACTGATAGGTCATATGCAACCTGTTTTTGTCATACTAATAGGTTTTTTTATCTTGAAAACAGATAAATTAACAGCCTTTGACTACATTGGAATAGCCTTCATGATAACATCAGGATTGTTGGTTACAACAAAGACCTTAGAAAACCTTTCAACCCTTAGACTTGGAACCTCCGGGGATTTAATGGTTTTAGTTGCAACCATAGCATGGGCAACAACAACTGTGACAGCAAGGAGATACCTTAAAGGGCTGGATGCAGGCATCATAACATTCTATAGGTTTATGTTTGCCTCAATCGTGCTCATAATCTACCTGACTTTGACATCAAATCTCGCTGTTGCAAACTATTATCAGATGCTGGTTGGGGTAGTTGTTGGAGTGGGAACGATTCTGTATTATGAGGGATTGAAACGCATCAAAGCTGCTCAGGTCTCCGCGATGGAGCTCACTGCACCATTCTTCGCTGCACTTTTCGGCTTCTTTATACTTGGAGAAAAGGTTACTTTTCTACAACTCATAGGAATATCGTTGTTGCTCATGGGTATTTACTGTTTATCTAGGAAGGAAGAGTTGTGATCATGTTTTTGTGAAAACAGGCTGTGTGTATCTCTGCAGTAGGATGCCTAATACTATGAGTATTAAACCAAAGACTGTAGAGGGCAGTATATTCTCCCCAACCGTAAAATGGATTATTATAAGCGAGATGAATGGTGAAAGGTAGATGAGGTTAGCTACCTGAGCTGTTGTTTCAGATAGATTTAGGGCTTTTAGCCATATAATAAAGGTTATTCCCATTTCAAACAAACCGATATAGGTTACTCCAAGAAAAACGTTGATATTAGGGAGAAAAGGTTTTGAGAAAAAAAGGGTTGCCAGCATTATAAAGATGAATCCAAATAGGAAGTTTAGAAAGAGTTTGGCTGTTTCGTCACGTCTGTCTCTAAGGTTGAATAGCCAGAATAGAGCCCATATTAGGGCGCTGGTTAGGGCAAGCAATGCAGCAGCTGGGTTGCTGAACTTCAAACCAAAGATGTCTCCATGTGTTGTTATGATTAAAACACCTGTAAAACTCATAAGTATTGCAAGTATACTCGCTGGTTTTATCCTCTGCCTTAACAGAGGTAGTGATAGCAGGGTGAGCATTATCGGCCAGGTATAGTTTAAAGGCTGAGCCTCCTGCGCTGGAAGTAAAAAGTATGCCTTAAATAGAACCATGTAGTAAAGGAATGGATTTAAAAAACCAAAGATTAGTGATTTCAGGTAATCCTTTTTTGAAAAACCTTTTAACAATCTTATTTTTCCTTGGATAAACAAAACAATTAGGAGGGCGAGGGTTGAGATAGCTGATGCATAGAAGAGTAGTTGAAGAGGGGTAACGTACCCTAATGTCAGTTTAAAGGCGGATGCAACCGTTGACCATATTACCACGGCTGTAGCAGCATAAATGTAAGCCTGTTTTTGTTCATCCATAACCCTTGAGGTTTATCCTGCTAAGGTTATATCAACTTAATGCAAGTGCAATGGATTGGATACAACAATCCTTATATTGTGGGATCTGTTTAACAGAGATATAGTCAAAAGATGGTGAATCAGATGTATCTGTCTTCTACGGCAAAGGCATTACTTGGCCAAGCAGCATTTAAGGTTTTAGCTAAAGCAAAGGATCTTGAGAGGCAGGGAAAAAATGTATTACATTTTGAGATAGGGGAGCCGGATTATAACACACCTGAAAACATAAAGAAGGCTGCGATTGAAGCAATTAAAAGAGGGGATACAAACTATGTTAACGCTGCTGGCATACTTGAACTTCGTGAGGCGATAAGTGAGGAAATAGAAAAAACGAGGGGGTTTAAACCATCTGTTAATCAGGTACTTGTTGGTCCTGGAGCAAACCCTTTGATATACTTCGCACTCGCCTGCGTAGCAGACAAAGGCGATGATGTTCTCCTACCTGACCCAAGTTTTCCTTCATATATCGCAGCTATTGCAGCTTTAGGTCTCAACCCAGTTTATATACCTCTGCGTGAGGAAAATGGGTTTCGTATGAGTCCAGAGGATGTTGCAGAACATGTAACACCAAAGACAAGGATAATTATAATGAACAGTCCTCAAAACCCAACCGGTGCGGTGATGACAAAGGATGAGATAAATGGGTTGTCTGACATCGCGGAGGATAAAAAAATCTATCTTTTTTCAGATGAAATCTACAGCAAACTGCTTTATGATGAAAAACACCACTCTCCTGCGTTTAGGGATGGATGCAACGAGAGGACCTTGCTGGTAGACGGGTTCTCAAAGGCTTATGCTATGACGGGTTGGCGCCTAGGGTATTGTGTTGGACCAAAGGAGTTGATATCTAAGATGGAGCTTATGCTTCAAACCACTGTTTCATGTGTCCCTCCCTTTGTACAGTATGCCGGGGTTGAGGCTTTAAAGGGGCCGCAGGATTTTGTGGTAAATATGCGTGATGATTACAAAAAAAGAAGAGATGTTATTGTCTCTGGTCTAAACAAGGTTCCCGGTTTCAGCTGCATTTACCCGCATGGAGCGTTTTATGCATTTCCAAACATAAAAGATACTGGTATGAAGTCTGATGAACTCTCTGAAATCTTGCTTGAGAGGATAGGAGTGGCTACTCTTCCTGGTACAGCCTTTGGACCGCAGGGCGAAGGGTATCTTCGTTTCTCATACGCTACATCCCTTGATGCAATAAAGGAGGCTCTTGAACGGTTAAACGAGTTCATGGGTGAGATTGCGTAAGGTAAAAGTTTGGTTGATAATATTAAAAAAGGGTGGTGTAATACCCTTTAAGGTATGATGGATTTAGGAGAAAGGGGGAGCACCTGTTTAAGTGATGGTGGTATGATATGAATTTACGTGAAAAACTTTTGATAGATAATAGAAGAGTTATGGAGATCAATGATTTTCTCATGAACCCTGATAACCGCCTCATAAATGATGTCTTGGAGATAATCGATAAGTATGGAGGCGTGGATGAAATAAACAGGAGAGCGGAGGATGCCAGGAGGATTGACAACCTGTTAGCAAAATTGGAGAAGGTAAACCCTTCTTATGTGAAGGACATTGAATGGCTTATTGAACAGAGGGACAAAGGCACGTATATAACAATAGATGAGTATCGTAGACGTGTTCTGGGTGAAAAAGCCGAAAACATGGATTTCAAGGAAGATTATGCAGTTACTTTGGAGATAAGCGCCTGCCAATATTTTCCTTTTTTCATGACAGAAGCAAAACAGGCTTTGGAGAAAAAAGAGTTGATGCCTGGTAGATACATAAGGGTTAGAAACATGAAGGAGCAGGAGAAGGATGGTGACCTGCTTGCTATGACCGCTGCGATGCAGGCTATTGGTGCAAGCTGGTGCGAAACCCTTGACACCAAGGGTACTGATGGTTCAAATATTCATCTTGGTGGACCAGAAACAATCACTGGCTACTTTGGTGGTGTTGGTGAACCGAACGATTACCCCTTGAGATGGTTGGATGAATTCCTTTACTATAATACCAACTATGGGGTTAAGCAGGTGCTTAATGTTAATCCTGGCACAATTTTAGTTGGCTACATGTTACATAAACTCGGCGTTGATGTGGAGTTCAAGATATCCGTTTACATGGGAAACGATAATCCCTATGCGGTTTTCTGGACATTAATGGCCGCCAGACTTTTATCTAGAGAGGATGGACGCACATCATTGATAGGTTTCAACTTCTCAAACTCTGTGAACAATGAAACCATTGAGAGGAGTGCCGAGATAAGAGAGGCTCTCGGTCTTGAGGAGAACGTCAGGTTTGAGCATCATGTACTTGAGACATGGAAGAGTATAGTTATTCAACCATATGATAGGCGGGATGAACTCATTGAGGTTGCTGCGAAGGTTAAAAATATTAGCGCGAAACATGAGGGTGGTGAGATCGAAATTGAACAGCAAAGGGAACACCCCACCGACATACTCGATTATTTCCTCACAAAGGAGGAGATAGAGGAGAAGGGTCTGATGCCTGCCCTGCTCAGAAACTACCTTGATAAACATGATGCAATAAATAATACGGCTCGTGCGTTAACTGAAAAGGGTTTGTCTTTTATTGCCGCTCCAAAGCTTCATCACAGGAGGTAAAAAACATGGAATGGAAGATAGGTTTTATTGGTTTTGGAACCGTTGGGCAGGGTTTTGCTGAGATTCTACTTGAGAAAAAAGAGATGCTTAAGGAAATGTTTGGTATCAACTATAAGGTGGTAGCAATCTCTGATATGCTTAAGGGTTCCGTGTATAACCCTGATGGTCTAGATATAAAAAAGGTCCTTGAAATGGTTAAAGAGGGTAAAAAACTGGATGAGTACCCTGATGGCGTAAAAGGGTTGGATGCCTTAGCTACTATAAGGGAGACAAACAGCAACCTGATAGTGGAGGTAACCTACACAGATGTTAAAACAGGGGAGCCTGCTCTCACCCATGTTAGAACAGCGCTGCAGGAAGGTAAAAATGTTATCAGCACAAACAAGGGTCCCCCTGTTAAAGCTGTAAAAGATTTGATGAAACTTGCAGAAGAGAATAATGTATTCTATGGTTTTGAAGGTGTTGTACTTGCTGGTACACCTGTCTTTAATCTCTTAGAGTATTGTCTCGCTGGTAACACTATCAGAGAGGTAAAGGGCATTGTAAATGGCACCACCAACTATATACTAACGAGAATGGAGGAGGGTATGAGCTACGATGATGCGCTGAGAAAGGCTCAAGAGCTTGGTTACGCTGAGGCTGACCCAACAGGCGATGTTGAAGGCTGGGATGCTCTCGGGAAAATCGTTATTCTCTCCAATGTAATATTTGATGCTAACCTTAGATGGGAGGATGTGCCAAGGGAGGGTATCACGAATATAACACTTGAGGATATTAAATCTGCAAAGGATGAGGGAAAAAGATGGAAGTTGATTGCAAGTGCAGGATTAAATGAAGATGGCAAATTCTATGCAAAGGTTGGACCTGAGAAGCTGCCTTTAAGTGATCCTCTGGCTGGTGTAAGTGATGCAACAAATGCTTTAACCTTTATAACAGATGAGCTCGGCTCTGTTACCATAGTTGGTCCCGGTGCAGGGAGAAGAGAAACCGGTTTCTCACTGCTGATAGACCTCATAAACCTGAACAGAAAAATGGGGTGAAAAAAAGGATGTTTTATGGGTACACAGGCAGAATGCTTGATGTCGACCTATCAACCGGCGGCATAAAAGAGGTTTCCACCAATAAGGGAGATGCTGAGCGTTTCATAGGAGGAAAGGGTCTTGGAGCTAAGATGCTCTATGATCTACTTAATCCTGATGTTGACCCCCTTGATCCTGAAAACGTCCTTATATTCATCACCGGGCCTTTAACTGGAACACTTATGCCAACCTCGGGCAGGTTTGCTGTTGTAACAAAATCGCCGTTAACCGGTTTATTCCTTGACTCTCAGGTTGGTGGTTATTTTGGGCCTGAGATGAAGTTCTCTGGGTACGATGCCATTGTTATAAGGGGTAAAAGTGAGAAACCCGTTTACCTCTCAATCTTCAAGGACGATATTGAGATAAAGGATGCTGGTCATCTATGGGGGAAAACAACCTCAGAGACAACACATACGTTGAGGAAGGAGCTTGGGGATGATAAAACAAGGGTTGCTGAGATAGGACCTGCCGGTGAAAAACTGGTTAAATACGCTATGATAAACATTGATACCTATGATCAAAAGGAGCGTGGTGGGCAGGCTGGTAGAGGTGGTGCCGGCGCCGTTATGGGCTCTAAGAATCTTAAGGCTATTGCAATAAAAGCAAGTGCTCGTGGAGCAGGAATTAGATACGCTGATGAGGAGGGGTTTAGAAAAGCAGCTAAAAACGCTTTTAAAAAGGTTAATGAGAATGAGTTTATAAAGAAGAAACGCAGGGTTTATGGTACACCTATTTGGATAAAACCTATGAGTGATCTTGGTATACTTCCTACTCGTAATTTTCAAACCGGCACCTTTGAATATGCAGATAATATCAGCGGCGAAAGGATGCGTGAAACCATAGTGGTTGGGGATAAAGGCTGTTATGCTTGCCCTATATTGTGTGGTAAACATTCGAGAGTGAAGGAAGGAAAGTATAAGGGTACTGAGCTTGAAGGACCAGAGTATGAGCTGCTTGCCCTTCTTGGTTCAAACTGTTATATCGGAGCTCTTGATGCCGTATCAAAGGCTTCTTCTCTCGTTGATGAACTTGGTCTTGACGGTATAAGCACAGGCAATGTGCTGGGTTTTGCTATGGAATGCTATGAGAAAGGGCTTTTAAGTAAGGAGATGCTTGATGGTTTTGATCTTGATTTCGGTAGAGACGAACCATATATCTCTATTATAAAAAAAATCGCATACAGGGAGGGTATTGGCAACCTGCTTGCTGAAGGTGTAAGGATAGCCGCAGAGAAGATAGGAGGTAACGCCAAGGATTTCGCTATGCATGTTAAGGGTATGGAGTTCCCAGGCTATGACCCAAGAGGTAGCTTTGGTATGGGCTTAGCCTACGCTACCTCTGATAGGGGCGCCTGTCATCAACGTGCATGGACGGTTAGAGCAGAAATAGAGGGGGCACTGGGTGAGAGATTCTCCATAGATGGTAGAGCACAGTTTGTTAAAGAAGTGCAGGATGAGAGGGCTGCTGCCTTTTCCCTGGTTGTATGCGACTTTGCTCCTCTTGACGTAGGTGATTTTGTTGAAATGCTTAACACTGCAACAGGTTTCAAGTACACTCCTGAGAATTATCTATTGGCTGGTGAGAGAATATGGAACCTCATCAGATTATTCAATGTAAGAGAAGGAGTTACTAGGAAGGATGATAATTTACCAAAAAGAGTGTTTGAACCTATGAAAGGTGGAGCAACAGATGGAGTAAAACTAACCGAGAAGATGTTTAATGATATGGTAGATGAATACTATGAATTGAGGGGATGGGATTCCAATGGTATACCTACCGATGATACTCTTAAACGTTTAGATTTACAAAGTTTACCATAATAGTAATATACATTTTAGCTAATAACTGGGCTGAAAACCGAGGAGGTATCTTCTGATGAGTGGACTTGGAGAAGGGTTTGGTAAGGTCATACTTTTCAACGAACACTTTGTTGTATATGGTATACCATCGGTAGCTGCTGCGATAGGAGACACAACTGTTGCAAAGGTTGAAGATAGCGAGGAATTTGAACTTCTAGATAACAGACCTGAGACACCTGGCTACAAAAAAGAAAAGTTGGAACAACAAAAGGATTCCTTAAACAGGATTTTCAAAGCCATGAACATAGATGTGGAGAAAAACCCTGTTAAGATAACACTTGAAGGTGATCTCTTGGCGGCAAGTGGTCTTGGAGCGAGTGCTGCATCCTGCGTTGCTATAGCAAGAGCGTTGTCAAAACATTTCAACCTAAACTTGGATGATGAGCAGATAAACAATGTTGCCTATGAGGGAGAAAAAGGGTATCATGGTAACCCCTCTGGTATAGATAACACCGCAGCAACCTATGGAGGGGTAATATGGTTTCAGAGAAAACCTGATGGAAACATTATTGAGAGGATTAAGTTGAAAGAGCCTGTAGAGATAGTCATAGGTAATACTGGTAAAGTTGCCGATACGAAAAAAGCTGTTGCTGGTGTCAGAGAGAGGAAAGAGAAGTATCCAGAGAAATACAACCAGATTTTTGAGGAGGCTAGGAAGCTGGTTTTTGATGCAAGAAATGCATTAGAGGATTTTGATATCCGAAGGGTCGGGGAATTGATGAATAAAAACCATAAACTTCTTCAGGAGATAGAGGTTTCTTCAGAGGAGCTTGATCTTCTTGTGGAGATAGCTCTGGAGAATGGTGCTTTGGGGGCAAAACTAACAGGTGGTGGACTCGGTGGTAACATGATAGCTCTCACTCCTGAAAAAGACTTGCAGAGGAGGGTAGCAGGTGCCATGGAAAAAGAAGGTTATCAGGTTATTAAAACAACCTTGGGAGGTAGTTAGATGCTTTTTAGAGAACTTGTGGAGAAGTTTGATGAGAAAGGGCTTTTGGTCAGGATAAAAAAGCAGGTTGATGCAAAGTATGAGGTTGCTACGATAATGAAGATGCTTGACGGTAAACCTCTGTTGTTTGAGAACGTGAAAGG
>JAGGZU010000126.1 GCA_021161865.1 Thermoplasmata archaeon | reverse complement strand
GAATAATCCCATAATAACTACAAAGATAATTGTTAAAATAAGTCTTGAAATCATAAACTGTGCTCCTAGGAATTGAAGTTCTACCATCTCTTGTGGTATTTTTATGCATGCCCAGGCAGATAAGAAGACGATAATGTTAGATATTTTAGCGCCTTTTTTAAGTAAGATTGCAGCCATTGGGAATGCAATATATAATGGGCCAGTTGGTAAAGCGCCAAGGATTATAGCAAGGATAATGCCCTTTATTCCAGATGCTTTTCCAAGATGTTTTACAACTGTTTCTTTTGATACCCATACTGCAAAAAGACCCAATATCACCATTACTGCAGGAAGTATATAAATCATCTCAATGAAAAAATCCCATGATGTGCCGATTACTGGCTCTTTTTTATCTGGAAAAATCGATAGAAGAGCTACAGCAATTATCAAAATTATCCCTAACAAGATCCAATCTCGTATCATTCCACTTTTTTGTTTTTCTTTTAAGTTCTTTTTCATAGTATAATCCCCATAATCAAGGCAATGATAATCGCAATGACAAAGCTTATTCCGTTTCGGAGAATTGCCATCTTCTTTCCAAGTTCTTTTATTTCTAGAGGTAAAGTGATTGTCCCAATCATTGTTAATGTGGTGATGAAAGCGGCTACTGCACTAACTGATGCACCTTCTTTGAGGAGAGACGCTGCCAAAGGAAATGACAACAAAGACGGAATATGCATTACTGCACCCACTGCTCCCACAAGCAATATGCCTGTCATTCCAGATTGTTCACCTATGAATCTTGATATTTGATCGGGTGGCACAAATCCAAGAAGCAAACCTATAATAATTATAATTACAAAAACCATGGGAAGCATTCTAATGGAAGATTTTCCAGCCATTTTGAGTGATTTTATGGTTTTATCCCTATCTTTAGCAAACGCTATCAAAAGACCGGCGACAGCTATAATATTAATAATGACTGCAGTAACATTCATTTAATCGCCCTCCTCTGTTTCTAACAAATCAATTACAATTTTTTTTGTTTTAAGTTTCCATACTTTTTCTGGTGCCCCACCCCCCTCTTCTACATACTCAGCAACCTCTATGATGCCTGCATTTTTAAGTTCCGAAAGATGATAATATAATCCCGATTTTGTTAATCGTTCTCCTCTTTTAGCCAAATAATCATGGATTTCTTTTGTGCTTCTACTCCCATCGCCAATGTACTTGATTATTAACCATCTCGTCGGAAAACGGAGAGCCCTAACGAAATTACGGAGTTGAAGCCACTTTGGAGGCGCATCGTCTGGTGGTTTGTAGAGAGCGTCTTCGCACATAACAGGCACCATAATGTTATAGTGGTATACTGTAATACTATAGCCGCATATAACGTTTGCGTTCTGTAAAACTTAAAGGGCTTATATTCAAAATCATATCTGAAATTACCTTAATTCAAACCCACCATGCTCTTCCTCCATGATTGCGTATAACATATTGTGGTTATGAGATGTTTCACTTTAGGGAAATTTGGGGAGACTTTAAAGGTAACAAAGCCCTCTTAATAGCTGTTATATTCCTTTTGTAATAGCAAAAGTTCGAAGATTGAAGGACTGAGAAAGTCCGCCGTAGCCCTTCCGAATTTTGGGAAGATATATAAAATCTGTTATTTTACTTATTTTTTTATGAGACACAAAACGATAATCAACAAGGTCTGTAATTGGTTTAAGGTTAATATTTCAAATAGAAAGGCCAGATTTATAGAGCCCTTTGCAAAAACATTATTCACTAACTTAAAAGGAGAAAGTTAAAATGAAAATACTGAAACATAGGGGAACTTATTTAGAACATAAAGCGAAACTAAATAGAAACATATCGATACCCTTACTTATAATCGGTCTTGGCGGATTATTATATTCATTTCTATCATTAAATTTTAGTTTCATTTACCTCTCCATAATTATCCTAGTTGTGGGAAGATTCTTTTTCAAAAGCTACTCAAACTATAAAGGTGGTCTAGATGCAGAGAATTTAGTAATAAAATCTCTTTCTGATTTAAGCGATGATTACTATCTGATAAATGATATTAAACTCAGAGACAGTTATGGTAATATCGACCATATAGTTCTTGGACCAAATGGAATTTTTGTTATTGAAACAAAAAATTATGGTGGTCAACTAATATGTAATGGTGATGAGTGGATAAGACATTATGAAGGAGGTTTAAAGATCAGTATGAGAGGGAGACCTTATTGGGCACCAGATAGGGACTATAATGTCAGAAGCCCAAGTAAACAAGCAAAAAGAAATGCTGTCAAGATTAAACAAATTGTTGAATCTTCAAAAATTTTCAAAAAATCAATAAAAATATGGATTGAAGGAATTGTCGTTTTTACAAATCCTGATGTTAATTTACAATTAACAAATACTAGTGTTACAGTTGTAACAATTGATGAGTTATATAATTATATCATAAATAAGAAACCAAAGATTAAATTTTCTTCTCAAGAATTGGAATCAATTGGAAAATCGATTTTGAGGTGGGCAGAGGCGAATTAAATATAACTCCAATTTCCCGAAATGTTTTTGGGAATTGTACAGATTCGAGTGTTATCTGAGGAGTTTAATATCTTTCCTTTCAGGCTAACATCATGCAAACGGAAGCGAATATAAAAGCTCTACCAGTCATAGGTAACTGCAAAGATGATGGTGATGCTCCTGAACATGTTCCTTTTTAATACCTGTTGAGGTTAAGAGGAAGACGGCCGTATCCACAAATAATTTCCAAATATCTTTATGTTGCATATCCTGGTTTTAGAAAGCTTTAAATACCTCTATTTGTATTACGTATCAAATTGTAATAATTACAATTTAAAATCAATTGTAAATTAAGTGTCGGGGTTTAGATGTTCGAGAAATACGTGAAACTGCTCAGGGAGCATTCAATGAAAGTGACTCCGCAAAGGTTGGATATACTCAAATATCTTGATGAACACAGGGTGCATCCAACCGTGGAGATGATATACATGGAGTTGAAAAAAAACAACCCCTCTCTATCAAAAACAACGGTTTACAACAACGTTGAAACGCTTGAGAAACACGGTATTATACAGTCTTTAACAATTTCTGGTAATGAGCTCAGGTATGATTTCAGAAACGACATGCATTGCCATTTCATATGCAAAAGATGCGGTAGAATATTTGACATCGACATTGTTTGCCCTAACATCGGTAAGGTTGAACAAAGCGGTTTCAAGATTGAGGAGGTACACGGCTACTTTAAAGGAATCTGTAGAGATTGTCTTAAAAAGGAGGAAATGGAAAATGGATCCTAAAACGCTTCATAAAATATCCTACGGGCTTTATGTAGTTTGTTCCAGAGATGGTGAGAGGATAAATGGTCAGATTGCTAACTCTCTTTTCCAGGTTACAGCTGAGCCACCGCAGATAGCGGTTAGTGTAAACAAGGAAAACCTTACACATGAGTATATAGAAGAAAGCGGTTGTTTTTCAGTATCTATACTCTCGCAGGATACCCCTATGAAGTTCATAGGCAACTTTGGTTTTAGGTCAGGTAGGGATTTTAACAAGTTTGAAGGCGTTGATTTTGAGATGGGAAAACTTAGGGTTCCTATGGTGTTGAACTACACGGTAGCATGTGTTGAGGCAAAGGTTGTGGATAAAATCGATGTTGGCACACATACATTGTTTATGGCAGAGGTTGTTGATGGAAAGATTTTAAATGATAGTGAACCTTTGACCTATGAATATTACCATAAGGTGAAGGGAGGTTTTTCTCCAAAAACGGCACCAACCTATAGAGGTATGGTGGATAAAAAGAAAGGAGGTGAAGGAGATGGAAAAGTATGTTTGTAAGGTATGCGGATATGTTTATGACCCGGAGAAGGGAGACCCAGATAATGGAGTGGAGCCAGGTACAAGCTTTGAGGATCTACCGGATGATTGGGTTTGCCCTGTTTGTGGGGCAGGTAAAGAAGAGTTTGAGAAGGAGGGATAGTAAAAATGAGTAATGATTTGGATATGTTCTGCTATCAATGTTCACAAACTGTTGGTGGCAAAGGTTGTGTAGTAAAAGGTGTATGTGGAAAGGAAGCAACCGTTGCACGTCTCCAAGATAACCTACTATTCGCCGCAAAGGGTATGGCTGCCTATCTATACCATGCTAGGGAACTTGGTTATACAGACTCAGAGATAGATGCTTTTCTAGAGAGGGTATTCTATTCAACATTTACCAACGTTAATTTTGATACAGAGGATTTCGTTGAACTAGCTGTTGAGGCAGGGAGGATGAATATAAAGACCATGAAACTCCTTAAGAAAGCACATATTGAAACCTATGGCGAACCGGAACCCACAGAGGTTCAAACAGGGACAGTTAAAGGTAAAGGCATAATTGCTACTGGACATGGTTTGAAGGCACTTGGAGAATTATTAAAACAAACTGAGGGTACCGGAATAAATGTCTATACTCATTCTGAACTTCTGCCTGCTCATGGCTATCCTGGGTTAAAAAGATATAAACATCTAGTTGGTAATCTTGGAAAATCCTGGTTTGATCAGAAGAAATTGTTTTCTAAATACCCGGTTGCAATATTAGGTACCTCAAACTGTGTTCTAATTCCTAGAGAGGAGTACAAAGACAGAATGTTTACCACAGGTCCTGCAAGATTACCAGGTGTAAAACATATAGATGGTTATGATTTCACAGAGGTTATAGAAAAAGCAAAAACTCTACCGGATCTCGAAGAAAAAACTGGGGACACTATTCTAAAAACAGGGTTTTCAAAATCTGTGATTCTATCATTGGTCGGA
The DNA here is from genome assembly GCA_021161865.1 of Thermoplasmata archaeon. GTDB lineage: Archaea > Thermoplasmatota > E2 > DHVEG-1 > B18-G2 > B91-G9. Next base: position 12,333 of record JAGGZU010000126.1, on the reverse strand, counting down.
AAAATAAAGGAACTAGTTGAATCCGGTAGGATAAGGCATTTCTTCGTAGTAGGAGGCTGCGATGCTCCTATGAAGAAGAATGAGTATTATAGAAAATTTGTACAGATGCTACCGAAAGACACCATTATAATAACACTTGCCTGTGGAAAGTTTAGAATCAATGATTTGGATCTTGGAGACATCGATGGTGTACCTAGACTCATTGATATAGGGCAGTGTAACGATGCCATAGTTGGTATAGATGTTGTTGAAGCACTTGCAGAGGTATTTAAAACCAGTATAAACGAACTGCCTCTTACATTCGTTTTAAGTTGGATGGAACAGAAAGCAGTAGCTATACTATGGAGTTTACTTTCATTGGGAATCAAAGGAATATATATAGGTCCTATTCTCCCAGCATGGATTAACGATGATATGCTTAAGGTCCTCGTTGATAGATGGGATTTGAAACTTATTGGAGAACCAGAGGAGGATATAAAAGAGATACTTAGAGGAGGATAATAAGATGTTATATAGAGAGATAAAACCTAATGTTTACTATGTTGGATCTATTGATTGGGATAGAAGATTGTTTGATGAGCTTATTCCTCTTCCTGATGGAACAAGCTACAATGCTTACCTAATTAAGGGTAGTGAAAAGACGGCTCTTATCGATACTGTTGATCCAACTAAGACCTCTGAGTTGATTACCAGGTTGAGAGATATCAAGGCGGATGTGGACTATGTTGTGGCGCATCATGCTGAGCAGGATCATTCTGGCTCAATACCTGAGGTGTTGAAGCTTTATCCGAAGGCTAAGGTTGTTTGTACATCTAAGTGTAAAACCATGCTTGTTGACTTGTTTCATTTACCAGGGGACAAGTTTATTGAGGTTGAGGATGGTGAAACCCTTCAGTTGGGTGGTAAAACCCTTGAGTTTATCCATGCCCCATGGGTTCATTGGCCTGAAACCATGCTAACTTACCTAAGAGAGGATAAGGTTTTGTTCACCTGTGATTTCCTTGGTTCCCATCTCGCCACAAGCAATCTTTTTGTTGAGGATGAAAACAAAGTGTATGAGGCAGCCAAGAGGTATTATGCTGAGATAATGATGCCCTTCCGCGTGGCTATAAGGAAAAACCTTGAAAAAATAAAGAATCTTGATATCTCCATTGTTGCACCAAGCCATGGACCCCTCTACAATAACCCTTCTTTCATAATTAATGCTTACAGGGAATGGGTTTCTGATGATGTTAAAAACGAAGTTGTTTTAGCCTATGTCTCCATGCATGGCAGCACACAGGCTATGGTTGATTACCTCATAGACGCCCTTATGCAGCGAAACATAAAGGTTAAACCCTTCAACCTCTCGGTTTCTGATGTTGGCGAGCTTGCTATGTCTCTTGTTGATGCTGCAACCATAGTTGTTGCCACCCCAATGGTTCTTGGCGGTGCTCATCCCTTGGCTATGTATGCAGCTTATTTGGCAAATGCTCTTAGACCAAAAACTAGGTTTGCAACTGTGATAGGCTCCTACGGTTGGGGTGGTAGAGCTGTTGAACAGATCAAGGATGCTTTGAAAAATCTAAAGGTTGAACTGTTTGAACCTGTACTTATAAAGGGTTTTCCCAGAGAGGAGGATTTTAGACTTCTTGATAAACTCGCTGATAGTATTAGGAGTAAACATGATGAAATTGTAAAAAAATAAAAGGAGGTAGAAAAAAATGGTTGTAATAGGAGAAAAGTTTCCGGAAGTAGAGGTGAAAACAACGCATGGCAACATGAAGTTGCCTGATGCGTTTAAAGACAAATGGTTTGTACTGTTTAGTCATCCAGCAGATTTTACACCCGTCTGCACCACAGAGTTTTATGGTATGCAGAAAAGGTTGAAGAAATTCAAGGAACTGGGTGCAGAAGTTATTGGCTTAAGTATAGATCAGGTATTCAGTCATCTAAAATGGATAGAATGGATAAAAGATAATCTAAAAGAGGAGATACAATTCCCAGTGATAGCAGATGATAGAGGAATGGTGGCAGAAGCTCTTGGAATGATACCGCAGGGGGCATCTACAACAGCTAGAGCGGTTTTCATGGTGGATCCCAAGGGAACAATAAGGGCAGTAGTTTATTACCCCGCTGAGGTTGGTAGAGACTGGGATGAGATACTCCGTGCCTTGAAAGCGCTGCAGATAAGCGATAAACATGGTGTAGCGTTGCCTCATAAGTGGCCAGATAATGAGCTTATAAAAGACCGGGTTATTGTTCCGCCAGCGGGTACAACCGAGCAGATAAAGGAGAGGAAGAAAGCTGAGGAGAAAGGGGAGATTGAGTGTTTTGACTGGTGGCTCTGCCACAAAAAACTGTGATGTGAGGTGAAAGGAATGTTAAGTAAGAAAATGGAAGACGCGTTGAATGAGCAGATCAACAAGGAGATGTACTCCGCGTATCTCTACCTCTCCATGTCTGCACACAGTACAAACATTGGTTTACCTGGTTTCGCAAACTGGTTCATGGTACAATATAAAGAAGAAACGGAACACGCAATGCGGATCTACAATTATATCAACGAACAAGGTGGAAAAGTGAAACTTAAAGCTATTGAGGAGCCACCATCTGAGTTTAAGGATGTCATGGACATGTTTGAGAAAACCTTGAAGCATGAGCAGTTCATCACAAAATCTATACATGACCTAATGGAGCTTGCAATAAAAGAGAGGGATCATGCAACCCAGATTTTCCTGCAGTGGTTTGTCACTGAGCAGATTGAGGAAGAGGGTAACGACAATGAGATTCTTGCAAAACTTAGGTTAGCTGGTGATAAGGGGAATGGTTTGTTTATGATTGATAAGGAGCTTGCCACACGGGTGTATGTTCCACCAGTGGAGTCTAAGGAGTAAAAAAAGTTAGGAGATGATGTATGTGAAGAGTTTGAAGGGAACTGAAACTGAAAGGAATCTTCTTACATCTTTTGCAGGAGAGTCTCAGGCTAGGATGAGGTACACGTATTTTGCGTCTAAGGCTAAGAAAGAGGGTTTTGAGCAGATAGCAGCAGTTTTTTTAGAAACCGCTGATAATGAGAAGGAGCATGCTGAGATTTTTTTCAAATACCTTGAGGGTGGTGATGTTGAAATCAAAGCCTCGTATCCTGCTGGAGTGATTGGTACTACTGAGGAGAATCTTTTAGCTGCAGCAGAGGGTGAGAAGATGGAGTGGAGTAAACTTTATCCAACTTTTGCTGAGGTGGCTGAGAAAGAAGGTTTTCCTGAGATCGCTAAAAGTTTTAGGGAGATCGCTAAAGCTGAATCTTATCATGAGAGGAGGTACAGGAAGTTATTGGAGAACGTGAAATCTGAGCGGGTGTTTAAGAGGGATAAGGTTGTGAAGTGGAAGTGTCGTAACTGCGGTTATGTGTTTGAGGGAAAAGAGGCACCTGAGGAATGTCCTGCTTGTAGGCATCCAAGGAGTTATTATGAGTTGTGGGTTGAAAACTATTGAAGGATTTAGGAGGTGAAGTTTGTGACAAAAGTTAGGGAAGTGTATAAGTGTGAGGTGTGTGGTAATATTGTGGAGGTTTTACATGCTGGAGCAGGACAACTTATCTGCTGCGGGCAACCTATGAAACTTATGGTGGAGCAAACAGCTGATACTTCTATGGAGAAACATGTGCCTTTTGTTGAAAAAAAGGAGGGTAAGGTTGTGGTTAGAATCGGTGAGAACGCTAAACATCCTATGGAGGAGCAACATTATATTGAGATGATCGAGGTTTTTACTGGTGACGGAAGATTGTTTAGGAAGTATCTTAACCCTGGTGATGAACCTGAGGCAGTTTTTGATGTAGATAACATAGTTTTGGCTAGAGAATACTGTAACGTTCATGGTTTGTGGAGTAAAAAATGTAAAAAAGAGAGTAGGTGAGTGGGTTATGAGAGAGATGACTGAAAAATCATTGAGCGAGGCTTTTGCAGGCGAAAGTATGGCACATATGAAATATCTGATTTTCAGCGAGGTTGCTGAGAAGGGAGGATACAAAAACATTTCAAGGTTGTTTAAGGCTATAGCATATGCCGAACAGGTACATGCAACCAATCACGCAAGGAACCTTGGCTTCATAAAGGAAACAAAGGATAATCTGCAAGCTGGTATAGATGGTGAAACCTTTGAGGTTGAAGAAATGTACCCCGCTTATGATGCTGTAGCGAAATTGCAGAATGAGAAGAATGCTGAGACGTCTATACGTTATGCCTTGGAGGCTGAGAAGATACATGCTGGTTTGTATCAGGAGGCGAAGCAGTCTGTTGAACGTGGGAAAGACCTTGATGTAGGTGATATCTACATCTGCCCTGTTTGTGGTTACACACATGTTGGTACACCACCTGACCGCTGCCCGGTTTGTAATGCTCCGAAGGATAATTTCAAAAGGTTTTAGGGAAGTAAAAATATGGATGCAGAGAAGGTTTTGGAGACTATGAAAAAGGCTGGTAAACCTGTTAGGCCTGGTGATGTCGCTAAAATGCTTAATGTGGATAGTAAAGAGGTTTCGAAGGCTATAAAAGAGCTTAAGGAGCAGGGGAAGGTTTTTTCTCCTAAACGTTGTTTTTATGCACCGTCCAAGTGAAAACTTCTCTTTTCCATTAATTTTTTAAATGAATATCAAGGGTGGATGATATGAGCGAAGCATTAGGCAAAAGGGAACTTAAGAAAAAAAGGTTGAAGGAGATACTGAGGAAACTGAGTCAGGGAGAGGATGTTTCAGAGCTTAAGAAGGAGTTTAAAGACTTGTTAAACAGCGTTTCCCCTCTTGAGATTCCTCTCATTGAGCAGGAGCTGCTTGCAGAGGGTGTTCCTGCTGAAGAGATAGCTAATATGTGTGATCTACATGTAGAGTTGTTCAGGGAATCTGTTTCTAAGAGGTCTAACATTGGTGTTCCCTCTGGTCACCCACTTCACACCTTGTACGCTGAGAATGAAATGATAAAGAGGGATGCTGAGCTTCTCAAACTGTATGCTAAAGCGGCTGAGAAATCAGATAGTAGAAACAAGGATTTTGAGTCCTTGCTGGGTTTAGCTAAACAGCTACCATTGATTGGTTTAACCCACTACACCAGGGAAGAGATGCTGTGTTTCCCTTATCTTGAACGTAGGGGTATAACGGCTGTACCAAGCACCCTGTGGAGGAAACATGATGAGGTTAGAGCTAAAATAAAATTATTACTTAGGGATTTAAACAAAGCAGATATGGAGTGGGGAGATGGTTTTAGAAAAAAGATTGTTGAACGTGCCAGTGATGTATCAGCATCTCTCATAGATATGGTTTTCCGGGAGAACAAAATACTTTATCCCACCTTGAAAACCCTTTTATCAGAAGGTGAATGGGCTGCTATAAAGGAAGAGGAGAAGGTTTTTGGATACTATAAAACTAAACCAACCGTGGTTTGGGAAACAAAAGTTAATCCTATCCGTCCCTATCAGATTGATAAAAGGTTAACGGAAGAAGAGGTTTCAAGTTTACCTGATGCAATAAAATCTTTGGTAGTAAAAGGGGAAACTGAGTTGGATAAACAGAAAGTGGTTAGAAAAGGAGATATACGGTTGGATAAAGGTTATCTGCTACCTAATGAGATTAACAGTATTTTCAAGACTCTGCCAATGGGTGTGAGTTTTATTGATAAAGAGGATAGGGTAAGGTTTTTCTCGGGTGGAAAAAGAACATTTGGTAGAACAGAATCGGTTATAGGTAGACCTGTTCAGCTTTGTCATCCACCTAAAAGCGTAGGGATTGTTAACAGAATCCTTAAAGCTTTTAAGGAAGGTAAGAGGGAGAAAGCTGATTTTTGGATAAACATTGGGGATTCATTGATATATATTCAGTATATACCTGTTAGAAACGAAAAAGAGGAGTACCTTGGAACTCTTGAGGTTGAGCAGGATGTAACGGATATAAGAAAACTTGAGGGTGAAAAAAGGATCTTAGATTGGAAGTAAGAGGGTGTAACTAATGAGCATTCTTGAGGTTAAAAACCTTAGTCTTTCTCTTAATGGTAAAAGGATACTGGATGATTTAAGTATAGATTTCTGGGAGGGTCATGTTCATGCTGTTGTTGGTCCCAATGGTGCCGGTAAGTCAACGTTGGCTTATACCATAATGGGTCTTGAAGGTTATAGGAGTATTGAGGGTGATATATTTTTTGATGGTGTTTCCATAAAAAACTTAGGTGTTGCTGAAAGAGCTAAACATGGTATAACCCTTGGTTGGCAGGAACCAGCTAGGTTTGAGGGTTTAACTGTTAAACAGTTCATCATGGCTTCCGCTAAGGAAAAAAAGGTTGAGACGGTTAGGGATGTTTTGTCTAAGGTGGGTCTTAAACCTGAGGATTACATTGGTAGAGCGGTTGATAAAACCCTTAGTGGTGGTGAACGTAAAAAGATTGAGCTTGCTTCTATTCTTGCTATGCAGCCAAGGTTTGTTATGCTTGATGAGCCAGATTCTGGTATAGATGTTGCTTCTCTTGAGAAAATCTTTGAGGGTATAAAAATGTTGAAAAGCTATGATGCCACTGTTGTTCTTATAACCCATAGTCTTGCGGTTATGAAACAGGCGGAGCATGCTTTTCTATTGTGTGGCGGTAAACTGGTTGAGAAGGGCGATATAGGGAAGATCGAACCATACTTTGAGGAGGAATGCCTGCCCTGTGAACACAAGAACGTTCCAGATAAGGGTGGTGTTGATGGATATTGAGGATTTGTTGAAGCTTGCTGAGGAGGATAAAGCATTGGCGGACAAGGATACTGCACATTTAACTATTAACTTGAATAAGGTGGTTAGTAAAAACCTTGTCCCAGGTTTGCATATTGATACAAGGGAGTTGAAGGATGGTGTGGAGGTTAAGGTCAGGTTAGATGATGGTGTTGTTATAGAAAAGAAAGTGCACATGTGTTTTGGTGTAACACGTGAGAAGGCTCTGCAGAGGATAAGGATGGATGTGGATATTGGTAAGAACGCGGGTATCTCTGTCTTATCCCATTGTATTTTTCCAAAAGCAACAAAGGTTAAACATATTATGGACGCTAAGATAAAGGTTGGAGAAAACTCTTTTTATAGTTATGAGGAGAAACATATCCACAGTATGGAGGGAGGTATTGAGGTTTATCCGAAGGCTGTGGTAGAGTTGAATAAAAAAGCCAGGTTTAAAACAATCTTTGAACTTATAAAGGGCAGAGTGGGTAAACTGGATATAAACTATAGTATAACTGGTTTAGAGGAAAGCGTTATGGAGATGATGAGTAAGGTTAGCGGTAGAAAGGATGACGTTATAAGGATAAAAGAGGGGGGTAATCTTATTGGCGAAAAAGCAAGGGGAGTGTTAACCTCCAGGGTTGCAGTGAGGGATAACGCGAAGGCGGAGGTGTACAATATTATGAGAGCCACAGCACCCTATGCTAGGGGTCATGTTGATTGTAAAGAGATTATTCAGGATAATGGTGTTGCCACTGCCATTCCCGTTGTTGAGGTGAAGCATCCTAAGGCTCATGTTACCCATGAGGCTGCCATTGGTAGCGTTGATAGTAAGCAGCTTCAAACTCTTATGTCAAGAGGTCTTGATGAGGAGGAGGCTGTTGAACTTATAATTAGTGGGTTGTTAAGTTGAGAAGGAGTAGGATGAACTCATTTCCTCTGATAATTAAGTGTTGAGAGTATGCTTGATGAGATAGTGGAGGAGTTTAATAGGTACAGGTCGCCGAGGCTGCAGCCAGAATTGTTTTCGTTGATGACAAAAGGGGTGTGGTCAAGTTCACCAGTTATTTCTGTCACACCTGGAGGGAGGTTGTTGATTGCGTTGATGATGGGTGATGTTGGGATGAATGATATGATTGAAGATGTTAAGGAATTTGGCGATACTTTAACAGTGGTTTTTGTGGTGGAATGATGGGTTTAGTTGATGATTTGTTGAGGTTAAAGGAGAGTGACATCAAGGGGGTTGTGGACAAGCGTTTAGCAGAGTTTAAGAGAGTAGGTGAGGGATCAAATGATGTTATTTTTAAGGAACTCTGTTTTTGTGTTCTCACCGCTAATTTTAACGCTGAAAAATCCATTGTAATTCAAAGGGAGCTTGGAGATGGTTTTCTTTTTCTTTCTGAGAGCGAGTTGGCTGATGAGCTTAGGAGACTCGGTCATCGCTATCCAAATACTAGAGCAAAGTATATTGTGTACGCTAGGAGGTTTAAGGATTCTTTGAGAGACGTTATTGGATCTTTAAGTGGTGAAATGCTCAGGGAGTGGTTTGTGAAGCATGTAAAGGGGCTGGGTTATAAGGAGACGAGTCATTTTCTTAGAAACATAGGTTTTGAGGATTATGCTATCGTAGATTTTCATATTGTTGATTTGTTGGTAAGGTATGGTTTGATTGTGAGACCAAAATCTGTGAGTAAGAAAGTTTATCTTGAGATTGAGAGGGTTTTGAAGGGTGTTGCTGAGGTGGTTGGGTTTACGTTGGCTGAGTTGGACCTCTACCTTTGGTTTATGGAGACTGGCAGGGTTTTGAAGTAGTTTAGCTTCTTACTTATGTTCGTTGGGTGATTGGAATGTGGCGTTGTAACGCTGGGAAGCAAAAAGATTTTAAGTATTTGTTGGTATTAAATTAGAATACCGAGTGGTTTATGGAAAAGAGCGTGAAAAACAACGGTAGGGAGTTATGCTTCTTAGCCAGTCACACCGGTGTGTGTGAGATACTTCATGCTCTTTATGTGCATGGCGAGATGCTCACATCTAAGTTGCAGAGGAAACTTCCTCTGTCTCCTGAAACTTTTTATAAGGCTAGGAAGGTTTTGGAGGATAACGATCTAATTGAGTTGGTTTCTTCTAAATCCAGGAAAACGAAACCATATAGGCTTACCGAGAAGGGAAAGGTCGTGGCTCGGGAGATAGATCACCTTACTCGGTTTATTAGAGAAAGGTAGATGGGGTGAGTTTGTTTTGTGCAATTTGCCTTTTTATTCTGACAATGTGAGGTTGATAGAATGTTGTCCCTCAAAGTCAGGGGTTTCCTAAATACTTAAATATGAGATGTAGTATTATTGGCTTACTTCTCTTATAAGTAAGGAGTGTGTAGATTAAAGAAAAAGGGGTAGTTGCTTTGGCTGAAGATAAAGAGGTTGTCGAAGAAAAAGTGCAGCCTGAAGAGACTGCATCTGATGCTGTAGAGGAAAAAACCAGTGGCGATTCTAAGTCGGTGGAGAAGAAAGGTAAAAAGGCTGAATCAGGTGAAAGTGATTTTAGGTATATTGTTAGGATAGCTGACACTGATCTTGATGGTGAGAAAAGGGTTCTTTATGCGCTTACTGGTATAAAGGGTATAAGTTTGCATGTGAGTGGTTTTATAGCAGATATAGCGGGGATTGACAGAAGGGAGAAGATAGGCAATCTTTCTGACGAACAGGTTTCTAAGCTTCATGATATTATTTCAAACTTCCCGAAGTATGCCCCGGATTGGATGGTTAATAGAAGGAAGGATCTTGCTACCGGTGAAAACCTGCATATTATTGGGGCGGATCTTGCTTTGTTTTTGCGGGAGGATATTAACAGGCTGAAGAAGATTAGAGCATATCGAGGTATACGTCATGAATTGGGTCTTTCAGTTAGAGGGCAGCGAACTAGGGCAAATGGACGTAGAGGTCTTTCTCTTGGTGTGTCGCGTAAGAGGTAGGTTTTATGGGTCATCCTAGGCGTCCCCGTAAGAAGTATGAAACTCCCTCTCATCCTTGGCAGGAGGATAGGATAAAGCATGAGAATGAGTTGATGAAGAAGTATGGTTTAGGAAATAAGAGGGAGATTTGGAAGGCAGAGGCACGACTTAAGAAGTATCGTAATCTTGCTCGTTCGTTACTTGCCAGGGTTGGGTCTGAGGATGAACAGTACAAGAAGGAGGTGGATCAGCTTCTTACTCATCTCGCGAGGATGAACATTTTGAAGACTGGTGCTTCTCTTGATGATGTTCTTGCTTTGAACGAGGAACATATACTGTCAAGGAGGTTACAAACCATTGTTTATCTTAAAGGTTTAGCCTCTACCCCGGAGCAGGCTAGACAGTTTATTGTGCATGGCCATATTGTGGTTGGCGACAGTAAGGTGACTGTTCCAAGTTATATGGTGAGGGGTGATGAGGAGAGTGAGATTGATTATGCTCCTGATTCACCGCTTGTTGATGTTTCTCACCCTGCCCGTCCACCTGTTGATTTGTTGAAATCCCGTAAACCTGTTGAGATAAAATCTGAGGATGTTAAGGATAAGGGTTCGGAGAAACCAGTTCCATCTGAACCCGATGAAACATCGGTTAAACCTGATGCAGAGGAGCCTAAAGTAGAGCCTGAATCTTCTGGATCTGAGGTTGTTACACCAACACCGGTTGATGATACTCAAGGAGGGAAATAATGGGTAGATGGGGTATTGCACACGTATATGCTTCTTTCAACAACGTTATTATAACTATAACTGATCTCACTGGTGCTGAAACTATAGCACGTAGCTCTGGTGGCATGGTAACAAAGTCTGCGAAGGATGAGGGTTCGCCGTATTCTGCTATGAGGGTTGCTCAGAGAGTTGCGGAGATAGCTAAGGAGAAAGGTATTGACAGTGTACATATCAAAGTAAGAGGTAAGGGTGGCACTGGCAGTAAGTCGCCTGGACCTGGCGCCCAGGCAGCAATTAGGGCTCTTGTTAGAGCTGGTTTGAAGGTTGGAAGGATTGAGGATGCAACACCTATACCTCATGATGGTGGTAGGAGGAAGGGTGGAAAGAGAGGTAGACGTGTATAGGTGATTTGGTGAAGGTAGAGGTTGTTAAGCTTAAGGAAGATTATGCCAAGTTGAAGATATATGATACCGCCCCTTATTTTGTTAACGCTTTGAGGCGGGTTATGCTTGCTGATTTGCCTAAGTTGGCGATAGAGGATGTCATAGTTTATGACAATACTTCTCCTCTCTTTGATGAGATTATTGCTCATAGGTTGGGTATGGTGCCTCTTAAAACCGATTTAGGTGTTTTGGTGCCACGTGACGAGTGTTCCTGTGGAGGCAAAGGTTGTGCAAACTGCACGGTTAGGTACACTTTGAGTAAGGAGGGACCTGGTGTTGTTTACTCAGGTGACCTTCAGCCTGAGAATGAGAGATGGGGTGTTGTGGATCCCAAGATACCTATTGTGGAGCTTTCTGAAGGTCAGAGGCTTATACTTGAGGTTGAGGCGGTGTTGGGTAGAGGAAGGGATCATGCCAAGTGGCAGGCTGTTCAGGCACCTGGTTATAAGTATTATCCTGTTATTGAGATTGATCAGAGTAAGCTTGATGAGGAGTCTCGTAAGAGATGTGTGGAGGTGTGTCCCAAGAAGATTCTTGTTGAGAAGGAGGGTAGGCTTGTTGTTACTGATGTGGAGAAGTGTTCGCTCTGTAAGTCTTGTGAGGAGGTTTGTGAACCTGGTGCTATCACGGTTAAAGGTGATGAGACAAGGTTTATTTTTTCTTTTGAAACCGATGGTTCCTTGAGTGCAAAGGAAGCTCTGGTTGAGTCAACGAAGATTCTGGAAGAGAAGTATAAAGAGATGGAGAAGCTGTTGAAGTAGTGGTATTCTTTTTAAAGGGTTTTTCTTTTCATAGCCTTGTGGGCCCGTGGGGTAGCTTGGTATCCTTGTGGCTTCGGGTAGGGTGACAAGGAAGAATGTAGAGGGAGAAAAACTTTGGTGTCTCCCCCCTAGGAAAAGCCATAGACTTGAGTTCAAATCTCAGCGGGCCCATCCGTTTTTCACAGTAATTTTTAAATCATCCTCATTGATTACCTCCACACCATGACGGGAGGAGATAAAAATAGTGACAAGCTTGTTACTATAGTGCTCGCCATAGTTATCATACTCTGCATAGGTACACTGGTGTATGTGAATATCCCACAGGAAAAACAAACCACTCAGAAGCCTGGGCCTGAAGTAGAAAGACCTGTTTTAACTATCAGCTACGGGTCTGAATCCTTCAACTACACATTGGATGAACTCATAGAAACGGAGAGTTTCACAGGATCCGGTGGTTTTATTAAGAGAAGTGGAACCGTTGTTGGTCCAAACAATTACACTGGTGTTAGGATATCTACTTTGTTGAATGATGTTTCTCATCTCCCGCAGAGTTTTACATTGGAGGCGACTGCAAGCGATGGTTACACGGTTAACTACACTTATGATGAAATTAAGGGTCATGTTATGGTTTATACTGAGAGTGGAGGTGAGACCGGCATCGGTAATTTAACCATGATAATTGCTTATAAAGAAAATGGAGTGTTGCTGAATGAGTCAACAGGTGGACCCTTGCGAGTTGCTTTTG
>JAGGZU010000102.1 GCA_021161865.1 Thermoplasmata archaeon | reverse complement strand
TTCAACATGTTACCGGAAAAAAACTCTCCTATATCAGGTTTGTACCTGTTTTTCCATCAGGCGCTGGGTTTGACAGGTACAGTGCAAACAAGAATTTCATGGAGGAGGTTAAAACCCTTATGAGGGGTTTGATAAGGAAATATAACAATCTAGAGTTTGAGGTGCCCCTGTTGCATTCCAACCCATATGAGTATTTTTATGAAGACAACATTTGGGTTTGTCCTGCTGGTTCAACGGTCGCTGTTGTGAGGATAGATGGGCGTTTAACTCCATGCAACCAGTTTCTTGACACCAACGTTTCATCAAGGGTTTCAGTGGAGGAAGAGGATTTCCATAGGATATGGTTGTTTGACCCTTTGTTTTCAACGATGAGAAAGGGTATTAAAGGGATCTCTGAGAGGTTTTCCTGTAACGAGTGCAGGTACCTTATCATGAAACATGAGAAACGGCTTTCAAAGAGAACGTGAGCTTTTTATGATCTCGCCATCCTTTATCACATACTCTATTTCTTTGTTTAAAGCCTTTATGTCATCCAATGGATTGGTTTTTAGTAGTAGAAGGTCTGCCCTGTAACCTTTTTCCACTTTCCCCAGGGTTTTGTGTAAACCCAGGAGTTTGGCAGGGTTTATGGTTGCTGTTTCAATTAGTTTTTCGTTGGTTAAACCCATTTCAGACAGGTAATGTAGTTCCATCGCGTTTTCCCCATGATGGTTGAATGGTGTACCGGCATCTGTGCCCATCGCTATGGGTACACCTTGTTTAACTGCATCTGGTATGGTTTTTTTTGCTGCTTTGATAACATGGTTTGCGTTTTCAACAACATGTTTTGGTAGAGAATCAGCGTTTTCTAGTATGTTGTATGCTGCTTTCAGGGTTGGAACCAAAAAAACCTTTTTTTCGGCTGCTTTTTTCAATGTTTTTGCGGAAGCATATGATGCATGCTCTATGCTCCAAACATTTACGTCTAAAGCGTTTTTTGTGTCTCTGTCGCTGTAAACATGCACCGCAGTTTTCAACCCATGTTTTGTTGCCTCTTTTACCGCTGTGTTGATTAAGGGTTTGTTTAACTCCGTATCAGCCGGTTTTGAACCCGGTGTTAGTAAACCACCGGATACAATGAGTTTTATGAAATCCGAGCCCCCATGCTTCTGCTCATTTACAGCCTTTTTCATATCCTTTTCATCCTTTATCTCCCTGGCTATTCCTTTAACATGACCCTTTTTCCTTGTTATCATGTACCCTGCAGCGATTATCCTTGGGCCCTTTGTTTGACCTTTTTTTATTTTCTCTCTTAGTTTTGGGACTATGAAATCCGTGCAGCCCATGTCCCGTACTGTGGTGATACCGTGTTGAATCGTTGTTAAAGCGTTTTTTTCAGCCATCTTGCTTAGTTGTTGAACGCCATTTTTTTCAACATACTCAACTGTGTTTGGTAAACCATCAAGGATGAGGTGCACGTGACAGTCTATTAAACCCGGTAGAAGGTGTTTGCCTTGAGCGTTTAAGGTTTTTATGTTATCGATGTTTATTTCTTTCTCAGTCACTTGTTTTATAACGTTTTTTTCTATGAGCACATCAAAGGTGTTTTGAAATGCATCAACCATAGTTTTGCAGTTTTTTATGAGAAGGGTTGAACCCATTTTTACCCCTGTTTTGTTTTTCACCGTTTATTTAATATGGGTATTCTCCTTTATGGATTTAAAAGGTATGGGTAATGAAACGACAGAGTAAACTACAGGCTTTCTTTGAGGTGAGTAGAGCAAACCTTTTATTGGCAAGCATTGGACATGCCACGATTGGTCTTTTTCTTGGTGCAGGGTCTTTGAATGCTCTTTTTAATATCATAGTTCCTCTTTATATTGCGCTCCATTACAGTATAGCTCTTCTTGCATGTAACATAAATTGTTTGTATGATTACGACGTGGATAAGAGGTATAAGAGGTATATGAGTGACAGCGTTGATATGCTGGGCAGAGGTCGTTTAAAGGTATTCATATCCGCTGAGTTTGCTGCAGCAACATTGCTGATAACCTTTTTTTTCAACACTGGTAGGTTTTTCACTGGTGTAGCTGCGGTGTTTGGTGTTTTAGCAGCAATCGTTTATTCTGCTGAGCCTTTTAGAGTGAAGAAACGCGGTTTCCTCAGTCCTTTACCTATATTGTTTGGGTTGTATATGCTTCCATTGTTTGGCGGATGGTTTGTGTTCAAGGATTCTCTGAGCATTCCTTTCCTGGTTTTTGTTGTTGGCTATGCTTTGATGAATGAGGGTTTCACCTTGGTTAACATGTGCGAAGATTACTCTGAGGATAAGGTGGAAGGTATACGAACCTGGGCTCATGTTTTCGGACTGAAAAAAACCTTAAAACTTGCCTCATTTTTCTCGTTTTCAGGTTTGCTGTGTGTTTTATCCCTCGCATACATTCTCTATGTTGGTTTCACTGGTTACAGCTACAGTGGTTTACCTGCCTTTCTGTCACTGGTTTTTACAGCAGTTTTGATTCTAAAAGCAGGGCTTGAAGTGAATCAGGTTAGATACGGCAGTGACTTAGAGGCAAGGGCTAAACTGTATGGTAAAAGATTACAGAGATGGTTTATGATGACCAGGTATCCTTTGATGCTTACAACCTTTCTGCTTTTAATACAGCTTTAATCCACCTTCACGATTATCTCTCTGCTGTCCTCCAGTTGTCCATCGCTAGCTGTGAGTGTTACAGTGTACCGTCCCTTTGCCGTGTAAGTGTGATTAACTACTACACCCGTGGCATTGTTTCCATCACCAAAGTCCCAGTGATACTGTAAAACATCCCCTTCTCCATCATGTGTATCTGTTGCGTTGAAAACAAGGGTTTCGTTGACGGTTGCAACGTAGAAGTCTGTGCTGTAGTTGTTGACAAGAACCTCATTTATCACAGGTTTCCTGTTTTCCACCTTAACCTCTTTACCCTGTAGGTTGATTGTTGTCCCATCCGCATATTTGAGCTCCAATCCTTTAACTAATGGGAGGAAACGGTATGTTGTGATTCTAATTAGAACAGATTTTTTTGAGAAAACCGATTCATTTAGATCAAACTCTATGGTTATGTGGTTGTTTCCCTTTTGAGGTTGAATATCCTGCTGGATTGTTAGGTTTGAAACAGGTATTTCAAAGGGTGTTTCGGTTCCACCTGTTTTTAGCACACCAGTTGCTTTTTCAAAGGTTAAACTCAGTTTTGTATAATCTCCCTCATTGATTTTTTTTGCCCCAAATGAACCCTCTTTGTTGTTTAAATCAATGGTCTGTGGTTTTGTTGAAAGAGTTATCCATTTGTCATTGGAGTATAGTTTGATTTCTGAGATTGTGACGTTTATGT
>JAGGZU010000067.1 GCA_021161865.1 Thermoplasmata archaeon | reverse complement strand
TTTTCCATAAGAGGGACAACGCCCCCTATCGGGTAGACATCAGCATCGATTCTGCTTAACTGTTGTGCACATTTTGTACGAAGCTCAGGGAATATTCCTCCCTGAACGGTGCAGGCAAGCAGCATATCCCCTTTCCTGGTAACGCTTTTCTTTGCACGTTCAACCGTTAGCATCATTTGTTTCTCCGCCTGCTGATAACCTGTGTCAGGGGTTGTGAACACATCCAGTATAGTTCCAATATCGCTCCCTATCTCGCGTTGAAAATCAACGATCTCCAGAGGATCAACATCAATGTCATTGTAAACATAGGATTGAAAGGTTCCGGAGTCGGTCATTATCGCCCCATCAAAACCAAGAAGGGAATGCACTCCATCAGCAAGTGCCTTCTCCCTGAGACTGTTTTTTTTGTAGATGATGTAGGAGTTTGTTATAACAATCTCAGCGCCAAAACGTTTCTTCATCTCCTCTGCTTCTATAAGCATCTTGTTTGGGTTAATGACTGGGAGAAGAGCAGGAGTTGTAATACTACCATGCTCTGTTTTAAGCACACCCAGTCTACCGGCAGCATCTCTATCCTTGATTTCAAACCTTACCATAGTATCCTTTATCCAATCTGAACTGGATCAACGATTCTCCTTAAAATCGAGATTGCAGATAGCGAAGCCATGTAACTTGACTTAGGGTTATTGGGATTAGGCATGTTTTCTATCTCCGCTCTAAGTCTCCCAAACCTTCCATGTGCAAGAATCTTATGGTTTATCCTTGTTACAACCGGGTCAGATACTATCTCCACCTTTGTTTTATCAAAGCCTATGCCTGCTAAAGAGACACATGCTGCAACGTTGATGTTTTTTGGGAACAACCTTACAGCCTCTCTTGCATTTCCTTCAAAAACAACGGATCGTTTCTCATCGGATCTACCAAGGGATTTAGGTGGTTTAGTTGTAACAAGAGTTACCTCATCCAAACCGCCTGTTTTTGCAGCTGCTACGCCATCAACACCGCAGACTGCACCAGAGGGCAGGTAGATTTTACAGCGTTTCTCCTTTGCTGTTTTCACAAGACCTTGCCATAGTTTGTCATCAAAAAGTGCTCCCATACTCATTATCACAAGATCTCTACCTGCAGAAAGCACCTTTATACCATATTCTTTAACTGCCTGCTGAGATGCAGCCTCAAAAACAGCATCGACTTTTTTCAGCATCTCATTTACCGTCACCGCTTTACCTTTTCTCACTTTCTCAACAAGATGTCTCTCAGCATCCCTGTTTTTATCATGAAGATAAATCTCCTCTATTTCTTCCATATCATCGGCAGCTAAAGCCACATCTGTACCGATCGCACCACATCCTATGATTCCCAACCTCATATTCTCAACCAAAATCTTAATACATCTCTGGTCTATAAAACCTACATATGGATGAGATAGACTTCTACCTCAAAGAAGACCTTGATGAAAAAGGAGACATAACCTCTGATAGCATATTCACCGATGAAACTGGTAAGGCTGAGATAATAGCAAAGGAACCTTGTGTTGTTGCAGGTTTAAATGAGGCGCAGGAGGTTTTCAAGAGAGTTGGAGCTGAGATGGAGAGGAGGATGGATGATGGAAGTGAGGTTAAAAAAGGAGAGGTTGTCGCATTTGTTTCTGGAAAAATAAAATCTATTTTGACAGGCGAGAGACTGGCTCTTAACTTCATATGCAGGATGAGCGGCATAGCAACGGAGACTAGGAAACTAGTGAACATCTGCAAGAAAATCAACCCGGACGTGAAGATAGCTGCAACCCGAAAAACAACGCCTGGTTTCAGAAAGTTTGAGAAGAAAGCTGTTGAAATAGGTGGAGGAATACCTCACAGATTTGGCCTCTACGATGCGGTTTTAATCAAAGATAACCATATAGCAGGAGCGGGTTCAATAACTGAGGCGATAAAAAGGGTTAAGTATAAGGTGAAAGACAAGGTTATAGAGGTGGAGGCACAGAATGAAGGTGATGCACTCCAAGCAGCTCGTTTAGACGTAGATGTGATTATGCTTGACAACTTTAAACCGGATGAGGGAAGAAGGGTTGCTGAAAAAATAAAACAACTAAACCCAAATGTAGTTATAGAGGTTTCAGGTGGCATAAACGCTGGGAATATAAGGGAGTATACTATCTTCGCTGACCGTATATCTCTGGGCTGTTTAACGCATAGCGTGAGATCAAGGGACTTTTCACTTGAAATTATATAAAAGAAATATTTAATAAACCGAAACGCTTTACAATTATGGAATAGTGGAAGCACTCTCTGTGATATAGGAGAGGGGTGAGTTAATGAGAAAGATTATAGAAGAGGCGGTCTCTAGGAAAAATAGGGAGGGGAACACAAAGAAAATAAGGTCAACTCCAACTAAAAAACCGGTTAAGGGAACAGATATTAAGGAGCTTGAGGCTATACTGTCAAGTTTAACAACAACCATTCGTGTCGTTGGATGTGGTGGAGCTGGGACAAACACCATAGATAGATGTGTTGAAGGGGGTATAACAGGTGCAGATCTGATAGCAGTGAATACGGATGCCCAGCATCTTCTTATGTCAAACGCACCTACAAAGATACTGATAGGTAGACATGTTACCAGAGGTTTAGGAGCAGGGTCACTGCCTCAAATAGGTGAGGAGGCCGCGCTTGAAAGCGAGGCAGACATAAGGGGTGCACTGGAGGGTTCAGACATGGTTTTCATCACCTGTGGTTTAGGGGGTGGAACAGGAACAGGGTCTTCACCTCTTATTGCGAGAATAGCCAAAGAACTTGGTGCACTCACAATAGGTGTTGTGACATTGCCATTCAGTGTAGAGGGAGTTATAAGGATGCAGAATGCGGAGGCGGGTTTGAAAAAACTCAGAGAAGCCTGCGATACTGTTATAGTCATACCTAATGATAAACTGCTCTCTATAGTCCCAAATCTTGCACTCAATGCCGCGTTTAAGGTCGCTGATGAGGTGCTCACCAGGTCTATAAAGGGTATAACAGAGATGATAACCTTACCAGGCCTAGTTAACCTTGATTTCGCTGACCTAAAAACCGTTATGAAACGTGGTGGCGTAGCCATGATCGGACTCGGAGAGGCAGAGGGCGAGAACAAGGCTGTTAACGCAATCGTCGAAGCGTTAAACTCACCGTTGCTTGACGTGGATATATCGGAAGCCTCTGGTGCACTTATAAATGTAATTGGTGGAGACGATATGACCATAAGTGAGGCTGAAAGAGTCGTTGAGGAGCTTTACTCCAGGATAGATCCAAACGCACGTATAATATGGGGTACAACCGTTGACCCTTCGTTGAAGGGATCAATACGAACTATGCTGGTTGTTACAGGTGTGAAATCCAAGCAGATACTTGGTCCGGAACAACGAAATCTCGAACATGAGGAGTTCGGCATAGACTTTGTAAGATAAAAAAACAGGCACATGCTTTATATACGAGTATTTTATGCCAGTTATTGATTAGGTGTTAGAAGTGCAATCCGGAGGCATTATCGACAAGGCATGGGACATACAGCATCGCATAGAGGATAAAATAAAACATGTCGGGAAGGGAAAATACGGTAGAATACTGAAGATGGCACGGAAACCCACGGATGAAGAGTTTGCTAAAACCGCGAAAATCACCTTTATAGGTATGATGGTTGTTGGAGCAATAGGCTTCACAATATACATCATACGGATGGTTGTTGCACCCTGGATACTATCGTTTTTTGGTATATAGGGAGAAATAGGATATGCAGGAGAATGATTTGTTTGAAAAACCAAGAATATTCTCAATAAAGACACAGATTGGAAAGGAACAGAATGTTGCAGAGCTGATAAACAGCAGGGTGAAAAAATCCCATGATAAAAACATCCTTTCTGTGCTTGTTGCACCAGAATTAAGAGGTTATGTTTTCGTTGAAGGATACAATGCTGAGTTGATTAAGAAGATGATAAAAACGATATCGTACGTAAGAGGTATGCTTGAAGGAGATATACCGATACAGGAGATAGAGGGTTTTCTCACCCCTGCGTCAACTGTTGAAAAGATAACTGAGGGTGACATCGTTGAGATGGTATCTGGTCCATTCAGAGGGGAGATGGCTAAGGTTACTCATATCGATAGCACAAAGGAGGAGATTACAGTGGAGTTGTTTGACTCAGTTGTGCCCATACCTATAACCGTTAGAGGTGATCAGGTTAGAGTGGTACGAAGAAAAGAGGAGGAATAGATTTATGGCTGAGACAATAGAGGCATTGGTTGAGGGTGGAAAAGCAACAGCGGGTCCACCATTGGGTCCAGCTCTTGGACCGCTTGGTGTAAACATAATGCAGGTGATCAATACAATTAATGAGAAAACAAAACATTTCGAAGGGATGAAGGTACCGGTGAAGGTTGTCATTGATCCAGCGACAAAAAACTTTGAGGTAGAGGTTGGAACACCACCGGCAACAGCTTTGATATTGAAGGAGGTTGGAGCCGAAAAAGGATCAGGTTCACCGAGGAGCAAAAAGGTAGGCAACTTGACTATGGATCAGGTGATTAAGATAGCAAAGATGAAGCATGACAACCTACTTGGTGCAAACCTCAAAAAAAAGGTGAAAGAGATAGTGGGCAGCTGTCAGTCGGTTGGTGTCACCGTTGAGGGTAAACCAGCTAAAGAGATGCAGAAGGAGATTGATGAGGGTAAATACGACGCTAAATTCTCTTGAAACCACGTTGGAAAAACTGTTTTATTGACTTCAGCATCCTTTCCTTTCTAATCTGGAGGGGAATCGTTGAACCATGCCCCCATGTCCTCTTCTTTTTTAATTCCTCTAAAAGCGTGTCAAGATCTGTATCTGAACAATCAAATACAGTGTAACCATATCCCGCATATGCCGGCTCATGGGTATCGCTTCCACCGGTGCCACCGAGTTTGAACTCCTCTGCAACCCTTGAAACCTTTACATTGGTTTTAGGTAGGCTACAACCGTTAAAGACCTCAATAGCTGGTATCTTGTCTTTGATGAGCTCGAGGTTTCTCTTTTTAATCCCTGACATTCTTCTAAAAAGATGTGGAACCACAGGTACTCCACCTGCGTCAAGTATGTTTTCAACGGTTTCAACAACTGAGAGATCCCTTTTCACATCCTCTTTGACTCCAAGAGCTAGGATATGTCCTTCAGCGGTTGATATCTCAACACCTGGAATAACAATAAAATCCTTTGGTTTTACCTTTAACGCTTCCAATGAACCTTTTACTGTGTTGTGGTCGGTTATACTCACACCATGTAAGCCTTTTTTTTGCAGTATTTTAATAATTTCTTTAGGCTCACCAATACCATCCTCTGAGTAACGTGAGTGTACGTGTAGATCAAGCTTCAATGCATCTACTTTAACAGGTGCAGGCATGCGAACGAGGCAAGCTGTTTCAGCTATTATAAGGTTGTGGTGTCAAAAGTCAGGAGACTCCGCTTTCCTCATGTAAAACTGCTCCATTGTCAATAAACTCAACAAGAGTCAGAGGGTACTCCATGACACCTCTGAAGTTTGGTACATCAAGCCGTACGAAGTTTTCTCCTTTTTTTACTACTTTACCTATGATGTCTATACGGTTTTTTACCCTACAAAAATTTCCTTCTCTAATCTGCTCATCCATGGCGCATCCCAATCCATTAGACTGAATGCATCATGGGTTTATTAAATTAATTAAATGTTCAAATGCAGGCACACTATACCAATCCTTTCAAAAAATATAAATATTAGCAAATATAAAGATATGATTGGTAAAGATTTCACTGAAAAGGAAGGGACCATGGAATACATATGTCATATTGAGATAACAAAAAACGGCAGCAACTATGTTGCCAGAGCTTTTCTTGCAAACGGTAGAAATGCAGAATACAGAAATCCAATCCTAGAGGATATGCTGACGGAGATGGTTTTGGATTTACAGGCGGAACTCAGTGAGCAATGACCGTTTCAACCAGTTGAGTTTAAAAATCATTCTCAAAAAAACCAAATTTGATGTTTTAAGTGACTAAAAAAGGAATATAGGAGCCCAAATTCCCAAAATAGGACGTTAAATCTGATCGTAGTTTTTATTGTAGAACCATTTTAAACATGATTTTAAATATATGCGGGTGCCGGGATTTGAACCCGGGTTATAAGCTTGGCAAGCTTAAGTGATAACCAGACTACACTACACCCGCTTCAAAGGCGAATACAGAACTATGTTAAAAACCGTTGCGGTTAATATTTTAATATTTACAGAAAATTTTTTAGTAGCATATCCTATTTAACATTCATAAAATGGATGCTATAAAATTTTATTTGCTGGAGAAAAAGAACTTGGTAGACAGACGTTTAAAGGAAGTATTTCCTGAAAGGGATCAGGATAAACTAAAAAAACTGGACCAAACCATAAGATACTCGCTTTTCTCCGGAGGAAAAAGAATTCGGCCAATCTTAACAATGGCCATATATGAAATCAAAAAGAAGGACATAGAAAACATACTGCTGGCGGCATGTTGTGTAGAGATTTTTCATACAGCCTCTCTAATGCTCGATGATTTACCATCCATGGACAACGCAAAAACAAGAAGAAACCACCCATCTCCACACATTGTCTTCGGTGAATCCACAACTATCCTTGCTGCTGTCTCACTGGCATCAAAAGGCTTTGAAATATTATCAAAAGAACTCAACAGATTGGGGGCACAACCTTCTCTGATGAGCACAATAATAGAAATGTCAGCAAAACTAATAGGGATGGATGGCACAATAGGTGGACAGTTCATGGATTTAAACTACAGCCAACCCTCAGAGGAAGAAATACTTCTAATACATGTAAAAAAAACCGGTTCACTCTTTTACCTCTCAGCTCTCCTAGGTGCTGAACTCGCGAACTTTCCGATTGACGAAAGAAACTCCATAATCGAATATGCAAAACATTTTGGTTTACTGTATCAAATAGTTGATGACCTGAATGATACTGAGGAGGACAAAAAAATCAACATGATAAAGGTTTGTGGTGCAGAAAAAACAAAACAGATTTTAAAGGAAGAAAAGGAAACATGTATAAAAGAATTAGAGGGCATAAAGGGTGACACAATCATCCTTAAAGAAATGGTTGAATACATCTACTCAAGAGGTGAAAAATGGATTTCAAAAAGGTTCAAAACGTGATATTCCCAAAAACCGGGGACAGAAAAAAATACGATGACGTCAGCAGAGGCTACCATCTAATAATGGGAGTATTTGAGATAATACCAAACCTGGAGGCTATAAAACTTGCTGATATAAGAAAAGGAGAAAAAATACTGGACATAGCCTTTGGAACAGGATGGGTCCTGGAGAGACTGATAAACAAAGTGGATGGAGGAACAGTTTATGGGATAGACTTTTCACCAAGAATGCATAATGTAACCTGGGAAAGATTGAAAAAAACAGGGTTAGAGGAGAAAGCAGATCTGGTTCTGGGAAACGTCCTTGACATGCCTTACAAGGAAAACACATTCGATGTTGTTTTCGGAAGCTTCATACTGGATTTACTGAAAGAAAAAGACATGCCTGTTCTGCTCCAAGAAATCAGAAGAGTCCTTAAACCAGATGGGAGATGTGTGCTAACTACTATGACAAAAGAAGGGGAAGGACTCTTGAAGGCTGGTAGATACCTCTACGAGATAGTATACCCTTTCTGGCCAACTGTGTTAGGTTATAGACCCTCAAGCAGACCTATTTATCTGTCTCCGCTGGTGGAAAAAAACGGTTTCAGGATAATAAGGAGGAGGATAACTAGAACAAAAATGTTTCCATTCCCTGTTGAAATCGTGGTTGGAAAAGTGAGTGAAAAATGATTGATGAGGCTAAAATAGCTTTCAGAGAAATAAGAAAAAAACTGCCGTTGACAGCTACAGTTGTAATCCTTATTAAAACATTACAGAAAACAGCGTTTAACAAAAAAAAGGATGAGGTGGAGAAACAGTTTCTTCCCATTATCCACATTTACAGGCATCTTTTAGAAAAAATCAGTAAAAAAGAAGCCATTGAAGTAGCTGGTAACATAATCGTTGAATGCGGTGTCCTTGATATATCAAAAAGTTTACCGAAACTAAAAAAAGGAGAAGGGTTAAAAGAGTACCTGAACCTATTAAAGAACTCCAAGTACTTTAGATACAGCGACTACAGCATCGTTGAAGAGAACGATGAAGAGGCAAAGATAATTGTCAAAAGATGCGCCTACTGCAACCTTTTCAACAAATACAACATCTCAGAACTCTCTCCTTACCTATGTAAAAGTGATGAGGTTTTCTTTGAAAAATACAACCCTAATCTCAGTTTTATTCTAAAAAAATCGATTGCAAAAGGCGATGAATTCTGCGAAGAAATTTACCGGTGGAGGTCGTCAAAGGCATGACCATCATAAACGTGGCTGTGTTAACCGACTTCTACTTTTTCAGCTGGAGTTTCCAAGACTTCATCGACATACTGGATGGATATAAATGGAGAAATGGGTTGTACAATATAAAGGTAAAAAAACTTGACTGGCATGATACGATAAAAGATTTGAAACCAGAGAAGTTTGATGTTGTCATAATACCAGCCGCCGACACATTCCTAATATACTTAAAATCCTTTTTTTCACCAACTGCAGCGTATAAATGGAAAAACACTTTAAACCATTTTGTTAAAAAAGGCGGTGGGGTGGTGGCTCACTGTGCTGGTGCATTACTCTTCTGCAAACTACTTAACCATCCAAAGACCTTCTCTGAAATTCTCTCCAACAGCGAAAGAGGCAAAGCATTTGTGTTGAAAACCAAGCTTCTATGGAATATATCAATACCACCCTTTGATCAAATCTTAGGTGGAAACCCTGGAGAGTCTGCTTATGTTTACTACACAGGTATGAACACCACGGTATCAGGAGAACAAACAACAGGCGGGATCCCGATTAAGGTTAAGATAAACAGGAAACACCCGATTTTCAGAGACTACAAAAACAACTTTTGTTTAGTGAGATGGATAGGTGGACCAGCTTTAATACCAGAAAAAAACTCAGATGTTTTAGCATATTTCCCCGATAAAGAGGTGTTTAATGGATACAGAATACATAAGTGGCGTTTCACATGCTGGCGTAGATACATTAAAACGGTTTTAGGAGAAAATCTGAAGTTTCTAAAGAAAAACAAAAATCCTCTTGATTTACCCCTGAGACTTGTACAGACTTCTTGGAAACAACCCTGCTGGGAAAAAACAGAAGAGATAATACCCCTCAATATACCAAACCATCCGGCTATGGTTGCAGAAACATACGGGAGAGGAAGGGTTGTTTTAAGCTCCTTTCACTCTGAGAAACCTGTTTGGGATACCTCAAAAACAAGGTTGAAAGAGGTTGATGATAATAAGGGGAGCCTCTGGGATGCTATAGTTTACTGGAAAAATCTGACGAAGGATAAAATGAAGAGGGAAACGGATTGGATGGTTAGAAGAGAGGTTGCATGGGCATCAGGTAAGGTGCCACCGGAGGAGTTACCACCGATTGGGTGAAAAACCATGAAAGAGGTTGACGTTGTTGTAGTTGGAGGGGGGATATCAGGCCTCTACCTCTCCCAGTTACTGGATAAAAAAGGAATAAACTTTCTAACGGTAGACAATAAAAAAACTATTGGAAACAAAGGGTTCAGAGCGGTCAGCGAAGAGTGTTTCAAAAAAATAAACCCTGACAGCGACATAATCCTTGATTTTTTAGATCAAGTTGACATAATCTCAGCCCATGGTTACAAGATATCCACAGACATCAAAGGTTACTCAATGAAAACAAGCGACATAGAAAAGGATTTCATGGAAAAAATATCGGATAGAAAAAGGATACTAACAGGGGTTAGTGTGGAAAAAATAGTAGATTTAGAAAAAAACAAGATAAGTTTAGGGAATGAAACAGTAACCTTTAAAATCATGGTTCTGGCATGCGGAGCCGACAGGGGAAGTTTAAGGAATCAGCTTGGAGTAAAAAACAGTCTTATAGCTGATGTACATGCATGTGAAATAAAAACAATGGGGGAGAGAGAAACAGGTGTTGTGGTGGACAACGAAAACGCAAAGGGTTTATTCACATGGATGATGCCAATTGGGGAAAAAAGGATGGAAGTCGGTATCTTTTCAGTAGAAAAAAACAGGGATTGGAAAAAAAGACTGTTTTCAGTTAACACAATAAAATCCTTCAAAAACCATGAAATAGTTGAAGAGTTCCATGGGCAAACACCTCTCTCTACAGCGAACAGATGTTTTGGCAAAAACTGGCTTGCAATTGGTTCAGCAGGGAATGGGCAACCGGTTGTCGGTGTCCCTGTTTTTCAGAGTGTAGAGGATGCAGAGTTGGCGTCTGAGGTGATAGAGAAACACCTTGACGGAGTCAGCAACCTGGATCTTTACCAGAAGATTTGGGTTAAAAGACATAAAAAGAAACTCATTTTCCTTAATTTAATCCAAAAAACCCTGATAAACATTGATTCAAGAGGGGTTGATGTTTTGATGAGAGCAACTGGAATGTTTTTTCCTGTGAGGTGGATGTGAAAATGGTAGAAAAACTTGCAAGAAAGCTGGCAGGGTTATCCTTCATAATCTGGGAGTACATCTCAACCTACTCTCCCAATCTGGCGGAGGTAGTGATCAACAACTACTCTGAACCTGTGATAAGAAAAGAGATAGATGTTGTTAAAATAAAAAAAGAGGACAAGTTTATTCAAATAGGCTGCGGTTCCATGCCATATACATCCTTTATAATAGCTGAGTTAACAGGTGCAGATGTAGTTGGAATAGATGTGGATTTGGTTGCGGTTAAAAACGCAAAAAAGTATGTGCAACGTTACAAAAAAAATCCTTCAACAAGAATAAGAATAATGTTTGGAGACGGTGTAAACCACGATTTATCAGGGTTTGATGTGATAATGGTTTCTCTTGGGGTGGAGGCGCTTGAAGAAGTATTCGAAAACATTATGAAAACCGCTAAATCGGATGCGAGAATAATATTTAGAAACATAAGCAGATACGATCCAAGAGGGATTGTACCAGAAGATTTTGTTATTAAAAAAATCTTAAGGCATCCGTTTTTCTGGGAGTCTGTTATCCTCAGTAAGAGGTTGAACAGAGATGCTTGATTTAACATCAACCATGAAGATAGCGAAAAGCTACCTTTTCGACAGGGATTTAACAAGAAAACTCGGTAGAGAAAGGATTAAAAAATATCAGGATAAGGCATTAAAAAAAGTCGTTGAATGTGCCTTTAAAACTAAGTTTTACAGGGAAAAATACAGGGAGAAGGGTTTAAACCCATCTGATATAAAAGGTTTAGAAGACATCGATAAACTACCTATTGTGACGAGAGATGACTTTGTAAAAGCATCTCCAAACGATTTACTCCCAGAGACCATCAACGTAAAAAAGATTTTTCAGGCAAGTACCTCTGGTTCAACAGGCCAACCGCTTGTTATATGGAATGACACGTACACTGCTTTGAGATGTCTGCAGGGTTTTGCCGAGGAGCTATCTGAGCATGGGGTAAATTGGAGGAAGGATAAAATAACGATTATAGGTGATTTTTCACCAGGTGGACCAGAAAACGCTTACCTTACGAACACGTTTTTTTCAGGTTTAAACTTGTTCTTCAACACCAAGAATTTTCAAACCCTGGATGTAAAAGAGGATGCTTTGAGTTTAATGCAAAAAATCAGTAGGTTCAAACCAGATTTCATAGGTGGTTACCCACCTATGCTTAAAGGTTTAGCGTTCCTTAAAAAAAAATGGTTACGGTGAAACAGTAAAACCAAAGTGCATAGCCACTTCAGGAACCCTTTTGGACAAAAAAACCAGAGATTTTATAGAAGAAGCATTTAATGTCAAGCTGTTTGATGTGTACTCCTCCACCGAAGCTGGAACAGTAGCCTTCCAGTGTAGAGAGGGCAGGTACCATGTTCACTCTGAGCTTGTGCATGTTGAACTCCTTGGTAGAGATGGTGAACCAGTTGATTACGGCGAAAGAGGAAGTGTTGTTGTGACCAGGTTGTATGGGGAGGCAACACCTGTTTTAAGGTACATCGGTATGAATGATACAGCAAAAAACGTTGAAGTGGATTGCGTGTGCGGTAGAGAAACACCTTTGATTTCTGAGATAGAGGGTAGGAGATGTGACCCGGTTTTTACATTGGATGGTAGAATACTCTCCCCGTTTTATTTCACAAGCATTATCTGCAGTTACGTTAAAAAAGGTTTAAATGTAGAGAGGTTTCAGATTGTACAGAACAGTTTAGATGAGATGGAGATACTGGTTGCTGTAGAGAGCAACCAGTGGGAAACGTATAAAAAACATTTTGAGGGCATAGAAAAGGATTTTAAGTATAAACTTGGTGAGCATGTGGAGATAAAAATAAAACAAGTGAAAAAACTGGAAAACAATGTACCTGTGGTTTTATCCAAAGTTGAGGGATTGAAATGATGAGAACAAACCTAAACTACACTTCTTATATTCTGCTATTCATTCTTTTATTAGCTATACCTCTTCTACCAGTTGGTTTTATCATATCCCATGTTTTCAACCTTGTTTTGACGTATAAGATGCTGATACCCTTTGTTTTTGCAGCTCTGCTTCTACTTTACATCCTGGTTTTCCTGCTGGAGGCTACCCTGTTTTTTAGGTTGTTTAAAAAAGGAGTTAAAGAGGGTGTTTTCGACCTTGACAGGGTTAGTTCACCGGTTGTTTCATGGGGTTTAAGTTACATGCTTTTCAGAATGTGCGGACGATTCTTCGATTTAATCATGATTCCACATGAGATCAGCAGACTGGTTTGTCTTAAACTCGCTGGGGCAGATGTTGGTAGAAACTGTGTCATTGCTGGGGACATACCTGATCCATTGCTGATAAGTATAGGGGATGACTGTGTGATAGGTGGAAACAGCATAGTCCTCTGTCATTCGATAGAGGGCAACAAACTGATTCTGAAAAAAACGGTTTTAGGCAAGAATGTAACGGTTGGTGGAGGAAGCCTTGTTTCCGCAGGAGCAGTTTTAGAGGATGACACAATCCTAGGAGCCCTTAGTTTCGTTAAAAAGAATCAGAGACTGGAAAAGGGAAAGGTTTACGTTGGTGTTCCAGCTAAAGAGATAAAAAGAGAGGGTACTTGATGCATGTTCCTCTTGAAAAAATCTCCTGATTTAAGTTATCAGGATATAATGGATTATGTTGGAGAGACTACACATCTTGGAGGTAGTAAAACAACAAAGACTATACTAAAACATCTTGTTTTCAAAAACAAAAGACCAGTGGTGCTTGACGCAGGGTGTGGTACAGGTAAAACATTGAATATTCTATCTAAAGAAATAGATTGTCAACTCTTTGGCCTTGATAAGAACAGGAGGTTTATATCAAAAGCGAAAGGATCAGTGAGTCAGCTAATTGTTGGAGATTTAACCGGTTTACCCTTCAAAGATGAGGTTTTTGATGCAGTGTTATGTGAGGATGTTCTCCCCTTTGTTGATGATGTAGAGAAATGCATAAAAGAGTTTACAAGAGTGTTGAAGAATAAAGGTTTCCTTGCGATAACCACATCTATCTACTTTGATAAACCGGACGAGCAAACCAAGGAAAAACTTAGTAAACTATATGGTATGAAACTTAACCTCATTGTTTTTCAGGATTTCATGAAACTCCTTAAACGTTACAACGTACATCAGGTGGAGGTGGTGAAACCAGACATCAACATAATAGATGGTTTAAAGGCTTTACATCCATGGTCTTGGATTAAACTGTTTTCTCTCTTCCTGAACAGGAATTTAAGTAGAAGACTGTTTTCTTTCTTAACCTCATGGTTGAGAATGATTAAAACCACTGAGAGAAACCCCGGGTATGTAGCAGTTATAGGTAAAAAGGAATAAATTTGTCAAGAAATATGTTTTTCCTTCTCTATCCTTCTTCTCTCCCTCATGTAGTAACTCCTTAACGCCATGTTGGTGGCTGCGATTGACAAAGAAGAGGGAGAGTAACCCCATTTTCCACTGTAACCTAAATGGTTAAGAATCCTTTTTATACACCCATAAAACGAGTAAAACCTTTTTGATATCCAACTGTAGCCATCAAGTAGTTCCTCAACACTCATACTTTTTGGTTGAAAAACAACATGAGCTTGACTATATTTTGACCAATCCTTTGTGAGTATCCTACCTTCTCTCTCAAAACGTTCATATATCGTGGTTCCAGGGTAAGGGGTGAGGATGTTGAACTCTGCAGCGTCTATCTGCCATTCCTCCAACGCCTCATATGTTGTTTCAAAAACATCAGGTGTGTCCTCATCGAAACCGAAGATGAGTCCACCAAACACCGCCATACCATACCTATGAAGTTTCTTAATACATTCCCCGTATTTTTCTACTATCCCCACGTTTGTTGTTTTATGAATGTTTTTCAAAGTCTCTTTGGACAATGATTCTAAACCTATAAACCATTGAACGCATCCAGACTCTTTAGCGAGTCTAAGGAATTCGTCATCTCTGCAGAGAACGTTTATGTTACCGTTTGCAATCCATCTTTTATTCAAACCTTTCATAGCTTTAAATAATGCCTTTGAGTAGTTTGGATCTGCAGTTAAACTTGCGTCTCTAAAAACAATCACTTTGTTAGGCGTAGCCTTCAACTCCTCCACAACCTCTTTTATAGGCCTCTTCCTCAGCCTTCTGCCAAGAAGCCGTGACGTTGGGCAGAAGTCACAACCAACCGGGCAACCCCTTGCAGCCTGAACAGCGCCTGCAATGAAACTGTAGTAGAGATCCCTCCTCGGCCATGGTAGATGATTCAACTCTGGTCTGGAGGATCTATAAAACGGTTTAAGTTCACCTTTTTCAAAGTCTTTTATAGCCATTGGCCAGGTTTCCTCAGCCTCACCTATAACCACACTATCAGCATGCTGCTTCGCCTCCTCAGGTAAAGCAGAAACATGATAGCCACCGAGAACAACAGTGACCCCTTTTTCTCTAAATAAATCAGCAAGCTCATAGGCTCTCAATGCAGTCATGGTTAAAACGGATATACCCACTAAATCATAGTCATCATTCAAATTTAAGTCCTCATAGTTCTCATTTACAATCCTGATTTGATGGTTACCTGGGGTTACAGCAGCTACCATGGGAAGGGTGATAGAGGGATTTGTGTAGATTTTAGAAAAAGGACTGTTTCTCTCCTTGTATGTTATTACGCCATGCTCAAACCTTGGTTCAACCAGTAGAATCCTCATTTTATCATTCGATAGATTTCCATTCTTTTTAAAGGCTTGCTAAGATGCCTCCTTGCGCAAACAGGCACCTCATAGAAACCAAGTTTCAACTCCCTTTCAACACTAACATACTTCGCCTGTTTTTCATCCACCTCTAAACCACATCTGATGCAACGATAACCCGCCTCCCTTCCAATGGATTTCATGTGTTTACCGCACCGGGGGCAAATAGGGTTTTCAACCTTTTTTTTCACCTCTACAGTCTTCTTAACATTGATTTTCTCAAGGTTTATGGTGAAAGGCTCTGCTCTCACTCCGCCATACACCTCAACGAGGTCACCTATTTCAAGTTGTTTTATCACATTCCTGAACTCCTTTGTAGGTTCATAGGCGGCACAATCCATCACCTCACCTTTCTCATCTTTGATTTTGAACACAACATGACCACCTGATAGAGTCCTTGGTTTACCTATGACTTCACCTTCAACAATAACCGATTCAAAGGGTTTTACCTTGCCTATTTTTTTCTTCTGCAGATGGTCATCAGTACCCTGATTGGTTTCAAAGATAAGCCATCCAAAATATTTCTCGGATTTAACCAAATCCTTTGCCTTTAAAAGACTCTCGATATCATCCCCTCTTATACCATACAAAACAGGACAAGGAGAGTTTGGAACAATCCTATTATGATGATTCCGGTAATCAAAATTGTCGAAAGTGCTAGGGAACCTTCCA
The DNA here is from genome assembly GCA_021161865.1 of Thermoplasmata archaeon. GTDB lineage: Archaea > Thermoplasmatota > E2 > DHVEG-1 > B18-G2 > B91-G9. Next base: position 16,958 of record JAGGZU010000067.1, on the reverse strand, counting down.
TCCATCTCTTTCACCGAGTCTTCATCCACATGTCTAACGGTTCCCCATCTCTCCTTACATCTGTAGGCAATCAATTCATAGGTTCTGTCATCAGGAGTCCATGCCAAAGCCGCTGCTGCACCTATCAAACCACGTTCCTTCTTATAGCCCCTGTAAAAAGCACCCATGTTTTTCAACAAATTTTTAACTTCATCCAGCTCAACCAATCCTTTAACTCCTTTCCAGTACAGTTCACGGGATGGTTTCTCCTTTGAGACAACAAAACCAGGGTTGGTTTTTTCATCAGAAAAAAACGCTTGTTCCTCAATAGTCTCCTCCACCACATCAATTAAATCATCCATATTTACTTCATCACTTCTGTTTTTTTGATGGGAGTACAGTCTTTCATCGAGTTTTTCACCAACCTGTATTTTCCCTCCTTTGCCAACTCCAACATGTATGGCAACCGCTCCATTTCCTCTAGTCTTCCATGGCACATTTGGGTTAAGCCTGACAAGCCTTGGGAAACCTATGAGGTTGTACCCTCTTTCCATAACTCGATTTATTATGGTGAAGGCTACAAAGGTGGTGCAGCCACCTTTTGTTGAATCCGTGTCATCTATACCAATCCAGATACAAACCCCCTCCAATACACTTATATAGGAGTTCTTGTACTTATCATTAATAGATGGATAGGCTTGCACTTGTTCAGAAGGTCCACGATATACTTGAACGCGCAGGTTTTCAACTGACCGAAACATGTATGTTTCGAACCATAGGGTTTGACATTATTGCAAGGAAGGATAAGGCACTTCTAATAGTTAAAGTTTTAACCAACGTCGACTCCCTCTCAGAGGAGGCCGCTAATGATTTAAAAGCACTTGCATCTGTTTTAGAAGCATCTCTTCTACTCATTGGAGAACGCGACGGTACATCATGGCTTGATGATGATGTTGTATATTACAGGTATGGGGTCCAAACTGTAACACTCAACACATTAAAAAATCATCTCATTGAGGAAACACCAGTTCACGTTTACGCTGCACCAGGCGGATTCTATGTGCGGCTAAATGGAGAAAAAATCAAGAAGATAAGGGAGCAAAGAAGGCTTTCGCGTGGGGATTTAGCGAGGATGATTCATGTTTCACGTAGAGCCATAAGGATGTACGAGGCAGGAATGGATGCACGTGTAGAGATAGCAGCACAGATGGAGGAGATTCTTCACCCATCGGTTTTAAACCCTCTTGATTTACTTAGACCAGTGGATAAAACAGATGTGAGAGGTGGTGTAAATGAGACACCATGGCTTTATGGGTTCCAAAGAGAGATACTCTCACTCATAGAGAAGATAGGATATCATGTGATACCGCTTCGCAGATGCCCATTTGAAGCTGTAAGTAAAGAAAAAAGATACCTGTTTCTAACGAGTGTTCATCCTTACAATGCCTCTTTAAGAGAACGCGCAAAGGTGGTTGGTAGCATCGCCAGAATAACGAGGAGACACGCTGTCATATTCACCGATAAAAAAGCAGAAGGTGTGCGTAGCATAGAAGGCACACCCACGATTATGAAACAGGAGCTGAAGAAGATGAGAGACCCCTATGATATATTTGACCTGATACAGGAGCGCGAAGAGTAGAGGGAGTGAATCATCATCGATTTAAATCATTTTGAATGCAGTCCGTTTTGAACCATTTTATGTTTCTGGACATACATCAGCTGCTTTTACGTTTACCCTCTTATCATTTGTTTATCGTAGGAAAACACCTTTTGGTTTAGTTTTCAGCAGGGTTGACATTTTACTTAAACGATGTTTCCGTTGCTATCAACGCCTGACCTAGGGAGACACCACCATCTCCTGGTGGCACCTTTTCATGTTGTAGAAAAATCAGCCCAGCGTTTTTCACCATCTCCTTTATTCTTGTGAGAAGATGTTTGTTGTACGCGCATCCTCCTGAGAATCCAACGTGTTTTATCCCATTTTTTTCCGCTTGTTCCACTGCAAGGGTTGCCAGACCCTGAGACAGGTACTCTTCTGCAGAGTAGGCAAGGTCCATGGGGTTGTATCTATCTCTGTACTCAAACAGTGTGTGCAGCAGGGTTGATGTGTCGATTACATCGTTTTTTATCACAGGTTTAAGCTGTAGAACATCTCTGCCTTTGTGTGCAGCAGCCTCAAGTTTTCTCGCTGGCTCCCCCTCATAGGTCCGTCTGTAACATAACCCAAGTATGGCTGCAGCTGCATCAAGGATTCTCCCGCAGCTTGTCGTGTAAATATACCGATGGTTTTTTAACTGTTTAAATACAAGCTCTATCTCTTTTTCGCCATGTGGAAAAACCTGTTTATTTTGCATGAGAAAATCTGCTGAATCCTCTCCAAGCACACCAGCAACTACACGCAGTGGGTAGGTTGCAGCGAGGTCACCACCTATCAGCGGTTGCATCTGCAGATGTCCAACTCTTTTGTAGTTTGAAAAACCTCCAAGCAGTATCTCACCACCCCATGCGTTTTTGTCTTCACCGTATCCAAAACCATCAGCTGTTATGCAAACCATCTCCTCCTTTTTGTGCTCTCCAAGCAAGGATGCAAGGTGTGCATGATGATGCTGAATATGGACACATGAAATGTTTTTCTCCAGGCAGATTTGTTCCGCAAAAAGTGTTGTAGCGAAACGGGGGTGTAAATCACATGCTACTGTAGAGGGGTTTACATCCAAGAGTTTCTTTAAGTGTTGAAATGCGTTTTTGAAAAACTCCATGGTTTCATGGTGACCTGTATCACCAATGTGCTGTGACAGAAAGGCTTGGTTTTTTGTTAGAATGCAGAAGGTTACATCTGTGTCTGGACCGGTTGCAAAAACAGTGTTTTTTGACGGGTGCGAAACCAGAAGGGGTAGAGGAACGTAACCTCTTGATCTCCTCAGGAAGGTTTTTTTGTTTCCATTGATTGAGACAACGGAGTCATCGCATCTCTGCACAATATCCCTGTTGTGGATTAGGAAGTAGTCGACTACATCTACAAGTTTATGCAACGCTTCTCTGTTGTCCACGACCATTGGATAACCCGGTTTATTTGCACTTGTCATAACAAGTGAGCCGATGTTGTTTTCATGGAAGAGCAGTGCATGAAGCCCGGTGTAAGGTAGCATAACACCTATGGTGTGTAAACCAGGGGAAACATTTTTTGATAAGTATTGTTCAAAATCCTCTTTTTTTTTCAAAACAACTATTGGTTTAACCGATGAGGTTAAGAGTTTTTTTTCCTCCTCTGAGACGTAAGCAAATCCTTCAGTAACATCAAGGTTTCGACTCATTATAGCGAAGGGTTGCTGTTCTCTACCCAGCAATCTTCTGAGTTTGTTGACAACCTCGTCTTCCTCTGCATTGCATGCGATGTGGAATCCACCGTTTCCCTTAACTGCCACTATGTTTCCTTCCATCAGTAGTTTACTTGTTTTTTTTAGAGCATCCACCGATGAGTCGGATAACTCAACACCTTTTTTATCTAGAAGCATGGCTTTGGGACCGCATGTGTGGCAGGCTACTGTTTGAGCATGAAATCTGCGGTTGTTTGGATTGGTGTATTCTCCTCTGCATTCATCACACATCTCGAAGGTTGTCATGCTTGTTCTTTCTCTATCATATGGTAGGGAGTTTATGATGGTGAACCTTGGACCACAGTTTGTGCAGGTGATGAAGAAATACAGATACCTCCTATCATTTGGGTCAAAAAGCTCTTTCATGCATTCATCGCATATGCCTACATCAGGCGGTATTATGGAACCCTGATTTTCTCGTTCCTGTTCACTCCTCTTTATATGAAAACCATCGAAGGGCGACTCCTTTTTAACCTCCTCTGTTTTTATCTCATCTACTCTTGCCATAGGTGGCGCCTTGTTTTTGAGGTCCTGTAGAAACCTCTGTATCTCTCCGTTTTCTCCTTGAATAATTATTTTTACTCCTGCATCTCCAAGGTTAACAACTGAGCCTTTTAGATTATGGGTTTTTGCAAGTCTGTATATGAATGGGCGAAATCCCACTCCCTGTACAACCCCTGTTACATGGATTTTGAGAATCATTGGGAAACGAGGTATATCTAAGAGGATTAAGAAGGTTTGCGCTCTTCTCTTGTTTGGTGCATCTGTTGACAGTAATTGATAGTGTCAACACTGTCAATGCAGTTCTCTCTTGTAAAACAGAGAAGGATTTGAATGTTAGTAACCATAAATGAGACATGGAGATTTGAGCTACTTAAAAGGAAAAAACACAACAATATTGTAATGTTTTAATACTGTAAAAAAATTAGGGGGAGTGATAATGTGAGGAGTATAGGTGTTGGTGTATATGGGGATGTAGAGGGTGTGGGAAAGAATCTTGGAAAACTTGGAACATCCTCTGATATAACATTTTACAATTACAAAAAAGACGAGGATGCAGTGTTTTTCCTAGAACCTACGAAATATCCTGAGAAGATTACACCCTTATTATATTGTATAAATCTAACGGACTATGCTTTGGTGTTTGTAGATGAGATAAGGAAAGAGTTGGGAGAAACACTTTTGGCACTTGATATGATGGGTGTAAAAAAAGGTGCTTTTGTTATTGGTGAATATGTAGACGTGGAGCAGTTAAAAAACATCGTATCAAACACTTCGATGAAGGATTTTGATATTAGGGAAAAGGATTTCATTAAAATAAGAGAGGATATGATGGCGTTGCCTCAGGATGTTGCTGGTGAAACTGATTTATCATATACTTCTGTTCCTATCGATCATTTTTTTACAGTTAAAAGCGTTGGGCTGGTGGTGCTTGGTAGAGTAAAAAAAGGAATAGTAAAAGTTCACGACAATCTACGTCTGTATCCAACAGAAAAAACCATCATGGTAAAAAGCATCCAGATACATGATAGGGACTACACAGAAGCTCCTACTTTTTCCAGGGTAGGAGTTGCATTAAAAGGTGTAGCACCTGAGGAGTTGGAAAGAGGCATGGTTTTGTCAAATGGTGATTTAAAAGTGTCTACTGAGTTCACATTAAACATGAAATGGAATCCATATATAGACAAAGAGGTTGGTGTTGGTGAAGACTATCAAATAAACATCGGACTGCAAACCATCAGCTGTAAAGTGATGGGGAAGGAAGGAAACAAAATAACATTAAAATTAATAAAATCCGTGGTTTATGAATTGGGAGATAGAGCTGTTCTTTTAGATGGGAGTGCAAAAATAAGGATATTGGGGTTTTCAGAATTAAAATAAACGTATTATACATTTTTGATAGTGGAACAATTAACCAACACAATGAGCAAGTATATAAAAACATCTTTCAGGGAGAGCAAACATTCATCTGTTTGGTACAGTAAGAAAGTGAAGCAAAGAAAAATAAAGGAGTGGCTTTTTCTTTCATCAATTTTGTATCAAATGTTATGCTAATCTATAAAATGAATGAATGTATAGCAGTATGCATGGGAGATATGAGTATGCAACTCTTTCGTTTATCCAGCGAGAGGATAACATGTCCCTTGGTTCCTGACGTGATTGGGCTTGGTAGAAAAATAGGTGAAAAAACAGGTATCATATCTACGAGATATGGAAATCGGATGTTATCACTTAAATCATCTATGTTTCTCGATGAAATAGTGGAAGATTTCTTTGTTGAGATTGTTGACTATGATCCTGTGAAAAACATTCTGGTTTTCATTGGTGAGCAGCAACCAGAAAATGCGTTATCACTTGCCATCCATTGGCTTATTCTAAGAGTAAGGAACGATACAAACGTAATTGTTCATCTTTATGGTGGAAACGATGTGGTTAACCCTTTGGAGAAAACTAAGAGGATACTCGGAACAATCAAAGCAGAGGATAACATGTTCAAGGAGGGGGAGGAAGCCATGTTTCTTGGAAAAGATTTCGCAGATGTTTTGAAAACAGTTGAGGGGGAGATGTAATGTTAATCGATGGTAGGGAGTACAAGTCGGTGTGGTTTGAAGATGGAAAACTCTATCTTATAGATCAAAGGAGGTTACCCTTCCGTTTTGAGGTTTTTGTTGCAGAAACCGTTGATGACGTTGTTTTTTCGATAAAGGATATGGTGGTGAGGGGAGCTCCAGCTATTGGTGCAGCAGCAGCCTATGGTGTAGCGCTTGCCAAGGATGGTGAAGAAAAAGAGGCTATAGAAAGGTTGCAGGCAACAAGGCCAACGGCACATGACCTCTTCTACGCCTTGAGATACATGGAGGAGTCGATGGAAGAAGGGGTTGATGTGGTGTCTGCTGCAGAAAAGTACGCTGAAGGGATCATTGATAAATGCAGGAGGATAGGTGAGCATGGTGAGAAACTGATTTCAGATGGTTCAAGGGTGCTTACTCACTGTAACGCAGGTGCGCTTGCAACCATTGATTATGGTACAGCTCTTGCACCGTTGAGAGTGGCGCATAGAGAAGGTAAAAGGGTTTTTGTTTACGCTGATGAGACGAGACCCAGGATGCAGGGGTCGTTAACCGTTTGGGAACTCAAGGAGGAGGGCATGGAGTGTGTGCTTATCGCTGACAATGCAGCAGGTTATCTTATGAAGAGGGGGGAGGTTGATCTTGTGATAGTGGGTGCGGATCGGATAGCAAGGAATGGTGATGTTGCGAACAAGATTGGAACATATGAAAAAGCGGTTGTTGCTAAGGAAAACAACATACCATTTTATGTTGCCGCTCCGGTTAGTACCTTCGATCTGTCTATTGAGACGGGTGAGGAGATTGTGATAGAGGAGAGAAGTGAGGTAGAGTTGAAGGAGAAAAACGGTTGTAGACTCCTGCCAGAGTGGGTTAAGGTGAGAAACCCTGCCTTTGATGTCACTCCAGCGAGGTACATTACAGGTTACATCACAGAGGATGGAATAAAAAGGAGTCTATGATAGCAGGGTTTCAACAAGTTTAACTCTACCATCATCTCTATTTTGCAGTAATTGGACTAGAGTATCCTCAAGCATTGACATATTGTTTTTCCCACCTTTCTCCATGAAATGCAGTATAATGTTTTCAAGCCATTCTAACCTTGGAAATATGTCGCCGTAGTTGCATTTAAGGGAGGCTTCGTTATTGTACTCATTGATTTCATGCACTGTGTTTTCTGGGTCGACAACAACCTTTATTTCACTTATACCGGCAAACTCTATGAGTGCTGGTGCAGCATCCGCTACAATAGGAGAAAACATGAGCAATTTAACCTCTTTCTCTTCCCCGGGGTTAATATAAAGTACTGTTTTACTTGCTATATGTGTTAACTTGTCATCTCCTTTTACTTTTATAAAAAGTGAAACCTCAGCGTTTTCTACCCTTTCTTCTCCTTGATTTGATACAACAACTGAAACGATGTTGTTCATATGTTTTATTACTTTTCCCTCAACACTTGTTATCTTAACACTACCAGGTTTTATGTAGAGATCAACGTCGGTTGATGGTTGAGGAGCAGGGTTTTCCTCAAGGTTGGAGTAGTATATCAGGTTTTTTCCTTCTTTTCCACTAACCCAGACTATGCTGTGTTCACCACCTAGTTGCATGGAATGGTAAGCGTTGATGGCAGGTGAATCTTCATGGTTTATCTGCTTAACTTTACTCCATGTTAAACCTTTGTCTTCTGATGTGGTTAGGTATAGGTTGTTGGATGTTGTGTTTACGAATGCACAAAGAATCTGTGTTCCATCAAAGAATGCAGAGGGGTATCTCTCTGATTCACCTGGAGCAGTAGCAACATCAAAAGTACTCCAGTGTTTCCCTTCATCGGTTGATATCAGCATCATGATGTCATGTTCACCGTTGTTTTCCCTTTCAGCTGTTATAAAAACATTGTTTTCGTAGGTAAAAACACAGGGGTTTATTAGGTTGTATGGGTCTGTTTGCGGTATGAAATCCATCCAGTCTGATGAGACCACGCCATCTGGGTAGTATAGGCAGACTACTCCGCTGGCTGGTTCATCACCTTTTTGATAGACGATGTATATCCCGTCATCTGAGGCGATGGAGGTGTGTGATAGATACTGGTAGTTTATGTCCTCGGAGAATATTAGTGTGAAATCGTTTCCTCCATCTGTGCTGTATAACAGAAGAGGTATCTGATGGTAGGTTGCACCTTTTGTTGTATTTGTGATATCTGCTGCACATGCTATTACAACCTTTTTATCCTTTGTTGCAGAAACAGCTGGATAGCTTATCCCCTCTATGTGGTATTGGTATCCTTCATTTGATTGAAGATGGGAGAGGTTGAACCATGATACAAACCATGTTTCTTCGTTGTTTATCTCTGGGAGTTCAAGCATGTATATTCTGCTTGTGTTGTCATCTGATTCAAATACGCAGAAACCATAGCCATTTGGTGTTATAGTTACCTCCGGTTTCGTCTGGTTGTTTGTTGAAAATGGGTAGTTGAGCTCCCTTGGACCAGGTGAGTAGAACACGTTAGACCATGTGGAGCCGCCATCGGTGGATCGTTGTATGTAAATATCATCGTTTATTCCATGATGTGTGTAGGCTATGAGTATGTTGTTTTGGTTTAGAGTTGTTATTGAGGGAAACGAGTTATGGTTGTATTGGGATACGGGGATGTTTTGATCGTAGGAGAGCATTCCTATGTGTGAAAAACCTTTTTTTTCATTCACACCAGTCTTTGCCCTTTCTATTTCTATGTGGTTTAGCGTCGTTACGATGTTAATGTCTTGTTGTAATGGGTTTTTTTCATATGATGGGGTTTGTTGAATGGTGTTTTTGCTGTTTGAGATGGTGTGTGTGATAAATGGGTTTGTTGGAAGGCATAGTATGATGGCTAATGCGATGGTACAGAGTAGTATAGCAAGGGATGGCTTAGACAACCTCATCAATGTTTTATTTTATAAAAATTATATAAATAGTTTGTTGTATACCACTTATCCCTTCTTACCAGGGCAGTTGGGGTTTATACAAATCTCCCTCTTACCCACTTTAATTATAGGTGCTCCACAGTACTCGCATTTCTTATCGGTTTTTGTTATGACTCCCTTCTGCGGTAGAGGATACGTTACCCTACAGTCTGGGTAACCTGTACAGCCAACAAAACGTTTCTTGTTTTTACTGGAAACCCTTATAACCAATGGTTTACCGCATGATGGACATGTGCCAATAGTGTTCTGTAAGGTCAAAGCCTTTCTAAGGGAATGTCTTATCTCATGCTTGTTGTTCTCCAGGGATTTAAGCACCTTCTGTAGCATCTCCCTGGATTTTTTGATAACACTATTCTCATTTTTTTTTCCCTCAGCGATCTCATCCATGTCCTTCTCAAGCTGAGCAGTCATGTCAGGTTTTGAGATGTCATATGGTTTTATGGTATCCACAACCGCAAAGGCGGTTGCCGTTGGTATCGGTGTAGAACCAATGATGTATCTCCTGCTGTACAGCTTCTTTATAATCTCATGTCGAGTAGATTTTGTCCCTAAACCAAGTTTCTCCATCTGTGAGATAAGAGCTCCTTGGGTAAACCGCTTCGGAGGCTTCGTCTCCTTTCTAAGAAGTTTTAAGGAAATAACATCAACCCTCTCATTCTCATGCAACTCCGGTATCTCCTTCTGCCCGGTTTTAACAGGATAGATAAGCTTCCATGTTGGTTCAATGAGTCGGTATCCCTCCGCAACAAATGGTTCCTCATTTATTTCAATAAGGGCCTTGGTTGTTTCTGAGGTTGCATCCTTTGTAAGAGTTGCTAGAAACCTTTTAACAATAAGGGTGTAAACATTCTTCTGCTCCGGCGTGAGTTTTTCAAAAGGAGGAATATCCACAGGGTGAATAGGTGGATGATCCGTTGTCTCTTTTTTTCCTCTCATAGGCGTTTTTCTACGGTTCTCAAGGACTACCTTTGTTAAATCTGAAAACTGGGAGTTTGCCAGCAGAGAAAGGGTTTTGTCAATGGGTAAACTCCTTGGATAGACTGTATTGTCCGTCCTTGGATATGATATCCATCCCTGCATGTAAAGCTCCTCGGCCACCTCCATAGCTTTTGAGGCAGACATTCTTAGCAAAGAAGAAGCAGCGCTGAGGAAGGAGGTTGTGTCAAACGGACATGGAGGTCTTTCCTTTTGAATGGTCTTGTCTACAGATTTTACAATGCCCTCCCTTGCATTCTTTATCTTCTCATAGATTCTCTTTGCTTCCTCCTCAGAGCTTATCCTGTCTTTTTTATGCAGAGCAGAAAACTTTCCATTTCTATCGAGCGTCGCTGTGATCTGCCAATATGGTTTGGGTACAAACTCCTTGATTTGTCTCTCACGATCCACGATCATGGCTAACGTAGGCGACTGCACCCGTCCTATCGACAGGAATTCCTTGCCATACTGTTTCGCTGCCATGGAAACAAATCTTGTTAACGTTGCTCCCCATACAAGATCTATTATCTGCCTGGTCTCCGCGGCTTTTGCAAGATTGTAGTCAATTTCAACAGGATTTGAAAATGCAGAGAGAATCTCAGATTTTGTCAAGGCACTAAACCTTGCACGTTTAATGTTTTTGAGGTTTTTGTTGTGCTTCCTCAAAATCTCAATAGCCTCCAAACCGATAAGCTCTCCTTCCCTGTCAAAATCGGTTGCAACAACAACCTCAGAGGCTTTATTAGCAAAGGCTTTGAGAGCATCTGTAACTGCTTTATTTGTTATCCTCTTGTAGGGTTCTATCCAGATCAAATCAAGTGGAGAAATTCCATGCCAACGGTTGAATTCTGGTGGATAATCAAGGTTAACGATATGTCCCTTCAACCCAAGGACCACCCACTCCTCACCGGCCTTTGTGAATGTGTAGTAAGGCATCTTTCCCAGTCTACGTAGAACAGCCTTTCCATTGGAGAGTATGTTTGCTATTCTACCGGCTGCAATCGATTTTTCACATATTACAAGCTTCATTGCATCATCATACCAAGACGTTGAGGGAAGTAACATAGAGCTTCCCTATAATTATTTTACGGAGAATAGAACAGTTAATTTAGGTGCTTTGTATTTCCCTTTTATGATGAACATGAAGATCCATATACTCCTAGGGTCAAAGTCTGATAGTGCTGTTGGAGACAAAATCATCAACACTCTTAAACAATTTGATATCGAGTATAAATTGGACGTTGCTTCTGCCCACAGAACTCCTGATAGGGTAAAGAGCTTGGTTGAGGAAAGCGATGCAGACGTGTTTATTGGTGTCGCTGGTCTCGCTGCTGCTTTACCAGGAAGCATAGCAGCCCATACCACAAAACCGGTTGTAGGTGTCCCAGTGTCTGGGAAGGTGAACCTTGATTCCATTCTCTCAATAGTTCAGATGCCGCCTGGTATACCTGTTGCTGCCGTTGGTTTAGATCGTGGAGATAATGCTGCATTGCTTGCAGTAGAAATCTGTGCTTTGAAGGATCAAAAACTTGCCAAGCAACTTGAAGAATACAGGGAGAAAATGAGAAGGAAGGTAACTGGGGATTAAATCATGTTTGATGCACAGGCGTTTGTAGAGGAGACGGTTCAATCGCTTAGGGAAACCATAGAGGGCAAGGCTTTGATAGCCTGCTCCGGTGGAGTAGATAGCACAGTTGCTGCTGTACTTGTGGATAAAGCGATAGGAAGAAACTTGGTTGCACTTCATGTGGATACTGGGCTTATGAGGAAAAATGAGTCGCAACATGTGAAGCAACTCCTCGAGAAGATGGGGTTGAATCTTAGATTTGTTGAAGCAGGTGAAAGGTTTTTCGATGCTTTGAAGGGCGTAGTTGAACCCGAGAAAAAACGTAAGATTATTGGTGAGCTTTTTGTAAGGATATTTGAGGAGGTTGCTGAGGAGGAGGGCATAGACACTTTGATTCAGGGAACGATAGCTCCTGATTGGATTGAGTCAGGTGACCAACTAAGAGATACTATAAAGTCTCATCATAATGTAGGTGGATTACCGAAGGATTTAAAGCTTAAGCTGGTTGAACCGTTACGTGACATTTACAAAGATGAGGTTAGAGCCGTTGCCAGAGAACTTAAAATACCTATAGCTGAGAAGCAACCTTTTCCTGGTCCAGGTCTCGCTGTTAGAATAATAGGGGAGGTCACAAGGGAAAAAACCGAGATTGTAAGGGAAGCCTGCCATATTGTTGAGGAGGAGATTGAGAAGGCAGCAAATGCTGGAGTTATGGAGTTACCCTGGCAGTATTTCGCTGTTCTTCTACCTGTCAAAACGGTTGGTGTACATGGTGATAAACGTGCTTATGGTTATACCGTGGCTGTACGTGCCATAGATAGCATAGATGCGATGAGTGGAGCATACAGTAAGATACCTCATGAGGTGCTTGACCGTATTGCAACACGGATAACAAACTCTCTTGGGGAGAGGGTAACAAGGGTGGTTTATGATATCACAAACAAACCCCCTGCTACTATAGAGTGGGAGTAAGATGAAGGATTTGAAAATCTATGTGATAGACAATGGCGGTCAATGGACTCACAGGGAGTGGAGGGTGTTGAAGTACCTTGGGGTGCAGACACATATACTGCCGAACACAACACCCTATGATATATTGGTCGAGAAAAAGGTTGATGGAATCGTGCTGTCAGGTGGTGCACCAAGGATAGGTTTAAAAGATCCTTTAGGCAGATGCGGCGAGTACCTTGAAAATGCTGATTTTCCCATCTTAGGTATCTGTGCAGGTCATCAGTTTATAGCAAGGTTTTTTGGTGGAAAGGTTGAACCTGCTGTTGTCCCAGAGTTCGGCAGGGTTGATCTCATTGTTGATAAGGAGCATGAGTTGTTTTCTGAGGTTCCAAGGAGAAGCGTTGTGTGGTCGTCACATAATGATGAGGTAACCCTTGTTCCAGAAGAGTTTGATGTTCTTGCTCATTCAAATGCTTGTGAGGTTCAGGCTATAGCACACAGGAAGAAACCAATATTTGGTTTGCAGTTTCATCCTGAGGTGGAGCACACAGAGTATGGTGTGCAGGTTTTCAAAAATTTTGTAAAAATCTGTGAGAGAAGGTAAATTGTTTCAAGTAAAAAATGTTTTTTTTTAATCATTTAACTTCTTAGGGTAGATTGCCAGGATTATGAAAAAGCCCATTGTGATGCTTGCTAATGCAACTGCTAGAAGTAGGTTGCATGTTAAACCATCAAAACACTCTGACAGTAGTTCAAACAAGTAGGGAACTACAGTGATGTTGTACAGCGTTTCTTCCCCGCCACCCATGTTTGGTTTCCATCCTTTTTTTCTTTTCATATAGATAACAAAAAAGTATGAGGACAAGCTTGATATTACAAACCATCCAATGAAGTTGAATGTGGGTATTCCATAGTAAAGCCCTTTGTCTATCCAAACCCACCCTTTCATGCATTTGGTTGTTACAGGGTCCATTATGAGGTCCCATGACACCATCATAGCTCCAGATAGAAGAGGGATAACGAGATGGTAATGTTTTATGTTTTTCAACCATTTTTTGTAAATCAGTATCGCCATAACAGTTGTGAGGTAAAGAAACATAAACCAGGTTATTAGGACACCATATGGAATTTTGCCAAACAACAATGGACCCATTATGATGCTGTTGTAATGGTATCTGCAACCAGGTATCAGGTTGGAGGTACCAGCGTATTCAAAGGCTCCAGCTGTCAACATGGAGACGATGAAGAAGATTATTCCATTTTTTAGTCCAAAGAGTAGTTTGCTGTGGAGAAATACGAATATAATCAGAGATGCAGCCCATATGGTGACCGCAAACCATTTTATGTTAAAATCATCTGTTATTCTAAAAACTATTAGTGTAACCGCTGAGACGGTTAGGAGTAACCATAGTTTTTTTGTCGATACAGTTGGTTTTTTTATCATACGTTTTTCTGATAACGTTTTTAGGTTTTTAGGATTATATTTTTTAAATCAGGTTTTTCGTCTTACATAAAATACTGGTTTGAGGTTGTTTAACTAGTTTTTTACATCCTCCCAGCGAGTGAAAAGAGTGTGTTTAACTCCTATTTGGTCCAGTATTTTCCCAACGATGAAGTCAATCATGTCGTCTATGGTTTTTGGTTTATGGTAGAATGCAGGCATAGCTGGCAGTATGATTGCACCAGCTTCTTTTGCTTTCACCATGTTCCTCAAGGTCGCTAAATCAAGAGGTGTCTCTCTAGGAACGAGAACCAGTGGTTTGTTTTCTTTAAGACAACATATTGCCGCTCTTGAGATAAGTGTGTCTGTGTAACCGTTTGCTATTGCGGAGAGTGTTTTTATGCTGCATGGTGCTATTATCATTGCATCTATTTGGAATGACCCACTTGCTGGTGCTGAAAAAAAGTCTTTGTTGTCGTAAATCCTGCTGGTGATCTTGCTTAGTTTTTCTTCAGTAATTTTGGTTTCATGTTCCATTATCTTTTTTGCGGCATCAGAGACTATCAAATGAGTTTCAATTTTCAGTTGATGTAAAACCTCAACAAGTCTTACACCATACTTTACACCTGATGCCCCACATATGCCAACGATTATTTTCATGTTCTTCTGCAGCTCCTTATCTTCTTTACAATATCTGAAAGAGTCTTATCTGGGTCTCCCTTCTCCTCTAACGCCGTTCCTGTAACTATTATGTCTGCACCAGCCAACACCTTCTCCTTTGCAGTGGCAGCATCTCTTATTCCACCGCCTACAATGAGAGGTATATCTATCATCTCTTTTACATCTGTTATCATCCTATTTGGTACAGCCTGAGATGCCCCAGAGCCTGCTTCAAGATAAACAAGTGACATTCCAAGGTATTGCGCAGCGAGTGCATACCCAACGGCGGTTTCATAGTCATCTCTTTTTATTAAATCTGCTTCCCCAACTCTTCCGGCAGTCATACCTGGTTCAACTATGATGTAACCCATTGAGATTGGTTCAAGGTTAAACCTTTTAACTATCAAAGATCCTTTAACGTGTTCCCTTATCACGTAATCGAGTTTCCTTGAGTTCAGTAAACTCATGAAGAATATGGCATCCGCATATCTGCTGAGGAATTTTGCTGCAGATGGGAAAAGAACAACGGGTAGATTACATTCTTCTTTTACCGCTTTAACGGCTTCATCAACCTGCTGCTGTGATGCAATGGTTGAACCACCAACCATTATGACGCTGCTACCAGCCTTTTCAGCAATCGAGGCAAGGTGTCCAGCCTTTTCAGCATCCTGTTTATCTGGGTCTATGAGTGCGAAGTGAAGTGGATATTTTGTTAACTCCTCTATTATGTAAGCTGCAACCCGCATCCATCCTCGAATAAGAGTTGAGATATTTAATAGTTGACCATCCTATTTGTTTAAAGTTTTATCAACCCAGTAGTCTTGTGATAACCTCATTGTTTGCTGCAGCTGCAACACTGGTTCGTTCAAGTATATCACAGGGCATGTCAAGTTGCTTTTTTTCCCGGTTAACCACTACGCCATGAGCCTCTCTCACGATAAGAGTTGCCGCTGCGATATCTGTTACTCTTAAATGTTTTTTTAAACACATAAACGAGTCAACCGCTCCATGGGCAACAAGGCACATCTCCAGTGAGGCTGCACCAAACGATCTGACATTGTCCATGTAAGGCAGGTTTTTCATCCTTCTGTCTCCACTTTCCCCTAAAACTATGGAGGAGAGTGTTTTACCTGATACATGCTGTGGTGTGGATATGCGGTGATTGTTTAGATAGGCTCCTTCTCCTTTTTCTGCTATGTATGTATCACCAGTCGGAATATTTATGACTATACCATACTCAACACTGTTCAATGTGTCTTTTCCTACTGCTATAGAGGTGGCGTAAAAAGGTATTCCTCTGACTGCATTTCTTGTACCATCGATTGGATCAATGATAAGTGTATAATCACCGCCAAAATCAAGAAACCCAGCTTCTTCACTTAGTATATTCACAGCAAGATTTGATTTTTTAACATATTTTATGGCAATATCCTCTGTAATCTTGTCTATGTATTCGGTTGGTGTACCGTCTGCTCCTATACCTATTTTCCTACCCAAGTTTATATTCTCAAACTGTAGCTTTTTTACAGTCCTTGCTATCTCTCTTGCAATTTTCATTGAGAGCTGCTTGATTTCTTTCTCCATTTTTTCATCCTCTTTTTGTACAGATATTCAACTCCGATTACCATAGACATACCGATAGCTATGGATATTATTGTAGTTACCGAAAAAAGGCTTGAGTCAACCAACAATCTATCCAGAGGTCTCTTTAAGCCACCTATCATAATACCTATGAGAAACGACAAGGTAACAAACCTATATCTCTTTATAAGGAATGAAAGAACATGCGAGAAAGCAATTATGCCTATGATCGCACCCGTTAGATATGTGGCAATAGGAATCACTGAAAAACTCTTCAGAGCGTTAATCATATAGTCATACTGTCCAAGAAGTAGCATTATAAAAGCTCCCGAAATTCCAGGAAGAATCATGGCACAGATGGATACAATGCCTGATACAAAGATTACAGGTAGAGAATGATTCAGCTGAATCTCTGATAGGCTTAGAAGCGCATAAGCGAAGATAATGCCAAGAGTTAAAGGTATTAGGTAAAGTAGCCGTTTCTTTTCCATTCTGGTATAGAGGATGGCAGCAGAGGCAATTATCAACCCAAGGAAAAAAGAATATACGTAGATATCATAGTTAGCAATCATAAAATGTATAATTTGAGCAAGTACGAGAAAGGCAGTTGCTATGCCAAAAACGAGCGGCAAAAGAAATTCAAAATCTATGGAAAAAAAAGTTTTTTTCGTTTTCTTCAAATAATCTCTATCATATAATGCTAAAAACGGATAAACCAAGAAGCGAGGATCGATTGATTTAATGGTAAAAAGAAGGTCATCATATATCCCCATAATAAGAGCGATTGTTCCACCAGATATGCCAGGTATTATGTCTGCACTTCCCATCAATAATCCCTTCAAAAATAGGATTATTGGCTTATCCTTCCCAGTTGATCCTTTCATTTCCTCCCCGCTATGG
>JAGGZU010000132.1 GCA_021161865.1 Thermoplasmata archaeon | reverse complement strand
TTGACTCTGTTGTGTTCCCATGTAGCTTGTCGTTCGCGTCCTCCGGGATTAAACACCTTGCCTCGACTTGCACGTCACCAACCAACCCGGCTGTGGTCAACGCAAGATGATCATCTACCTTAAACAACTTCTTCGTTGTTTTATGCGCTATCAACGTTCCCATTGTAGCCCTTCTCTCAGTTGCAACAACTACTCCATCCTTACACACCATTCCAAGAGTTGTTGTACCTGTCTTCTTAACTTCTTCTTGCATAATAACGCCTCAAAATTCGTTATTGTTCCTTATGAGAACAAGGGCATATAATATTTCCTTTATTTATAGTTTATCCTTAACTCCAGGTGATTTCATCTGGTAATGTTACCTCAACAGGTTTGTTGTAATCATAAAAAAAGAGATTCATATCCTGAACCTCTACAGCGCTTTCATTATTAGCATCCGTTGAATTACCCATATTCCAGGTGACCTTAAGATACGCCTTGACGAGCAGATGATCCTCTTTCGACAGCCAATACCTTATGGTATCCCATTTAACGTCCACATTGGGTCCAAAGTCCAAGGATGCGTTAAGCACATAACAGCTTATGTTGCCTACAGACTCATCACCCAACCTTTCAATGTGCCGCGAATGGTTTAAAACAAAATATGCTTGTCGTTCAAGTTGAGAAAACGCTATCCATGACTGATTAGAGGGATCTGAATAGAGTTTACGCATATCATGGCTACTCCAATTAATGATCCCCTCATCATCTTCATCGCCTTCATACAACACGTTATCAATCAGATAATAGATGGTGTGACCATTGTACTCCTGATCTATCATCAACCTTTTACTGGAAATATTAACGACGCCGTTTTGAATCAAAGACTCATTTTCTGTGAAATTACCAGAAGAATTTGTCGTTACCTTATGTATCGTACCGTTTATTGAGTACTTGTAAGAGGTAACCTCTTTTATTGCATTTAAAAAACTTGTTTTAATCTCAGCAGCAGTTAAAACCAATGTTTCATCATCCTGTTTGTTAACATGTTTCTCAACACATCCACTGAGATAGGATGTTAGCAGCAAAGCTGTTAAAGCAACGATCAAAACACCTTTTCCCATTTTAACATACTCACAAGGAGAAGAGCCTACATGTTTAAAAATCCTCCCTTGCTTTGTGAAAGATTCTTAAACCAGAATCCCATCAGAGGAAAAACAATGAAAACCAGTGTTTACATGGTTTACAAAAAACTCTTTGATGCCTTTGGACCACAGGGATGGTGGCCTATAACAGCGGATGGCGAAACAAAACCTGTTCACAGTGGGAAAGAACCTAATAATGAAAGGGAGAGGTTTGAAATCATCGTTGGAGCCATACTAACACAAAACACCAGTTGGAGAAACGTTGAAAAGGCGATTGAAAACCTTAACCGGGAGAGAATGGTTGACGTGAGACGGGTTGCAAATAGTGATGAAAACTATTTTGCTGAGTTGATTAAACCAGCTGGCTACTACAACCAGAAGGCTAAAAGATTAAAGGGTTTTGCAGAGTTTCTTCTAAAAAAATATGATGGAGAAACGGCAAAGCTGTTCTCCCTTGACCTAAAGGATTTACGTAGCGAACTGCTTAACCTAAAAGGAATTGGACCAGAGACCGCTGACTCAATAATACTTTATGCTGCAGAAAAACCTGTTTTCGTTGTTGATGCATACACAACACGTATCTTCAGCAGACTGGGTTTTACTGCAAAGGATTATGATGAGCTGCAAAAACTCTTCATGGAGAACCTGCCAAGAGATGTTGCTCTTTTTAAGGAATACCATGCACTCCTTGTCAACCTTGGAAAAAACTACTGTAAAAAAAATAAACCAGACTGCAACAGATGTCCGCTCTCTGACATCTGCAGGTTTCAAAAACATTCTTAATTCACCCACGGTTTACATGTAAAACATGTTGGATGCCTACAAAAACCTTGTTAGGGATTACTTTGAGCTTACTCAGGGTTATCTTGTGCGTGAAAATCTTGAGGTGCATGATAGAAAGGAGAAAAAAACGTTTTTCCTTGACTTGGTTGCTGTTAAACCAGGGGAGGAGGTTTTACTGATTAAAATTGCTTCAGTTCCTTTGGACAGCGAAGCCATCGAAAAAATGTGGAGCAACAGATTTACCAGAGAGATGGAAAGGTTGATACTGGAGGAAACCCATTGTAGCAACTCGACGCGTCTTAGGAAAACGGTTTACTGTAAACCACCTGATATTGAAGACAAGGATATAAACAGGGTGAAAAGCAAGATAAAGGAAACGGTTGCAAAACGAAACATAAACGTTGTTTTCTTTGATGAGGTGGTGCAACAGCTCATAGACTACTCTGCTGAACATGAGATTCCTGACAATGCAAAAGCAACTTCAATTATCTCCATAGTCGAAGCATTATATAACACTCAGCCGCGTCCTCTGATAAGGTTGAAGAGGAAAAGGAGGATTGAAAACAACTACACCAACGCAGAGGAGTTGTACAATGCTGCAATCAGGTTACACGGGAGGGAGAACATGTTAAACTACCTGACATCGGTTTATCTGCTTGACTCACTGGATGACATAAAAAATGTGATCAAAGAAGGGGGTGAGTTTATGGTGTTGAAGGAGGATGAAAAGATTATAGGTATAACGTGTTACAGGAGGGGAGTCCAGTATAGGTCACTGGATGATGCCGAGAGGATTGTAACATACGGTGATGCATGGGGGATTCCTGCGTTACTGGTGGATAAAAACAGGAGAGGCGAGGGCTATGGTTGGCGGCTGTTTAATCATGCTTTATCAAGGTTGAAGGATAAAACAAGGGAGGTGTATGTTCCTGTTACAGGCACCTTTGATGTGAGAAAAAAAGGTAAACCAAGGGCGATGAGCAAGGAGGTTGAGGAGTACTGTAAATACTTGGATTGTAAACTTGTTGGTTACACTCCAAAATCGTATGGACCGGTTTATCTAATAGAACTTAATTATAGGGAGTAAATTATACTAACCGCTAAGCTAATAAACCAACAGCGTATACCCTTAATGCAGTAGGAGGACTGCGGATGGGACTGGTTGATGCATTCCGCTTTTCATCATTTGCAAGGTTCATACAACGTTTATTTGGAAAAAAACATGCTCGAATAGGCATATATGGTCCGCCAAATGTTGGTAAAACCACGCTTGCCAACAGGATAGCAAGGGATCTCACCGGTGAAATAGTTGGCAGTGTATCGGAGATACCACATGAGACAAGAAGAGCGAAACTAAAATCTGATCTGGTGATAGAGAACGGTGGTTCCTCCCTTACAATAGATATCGTTGACACACCAGGGATAGCGACAAAGGTGGATTACAGGGAGTTTGTCAAGGAATACGGCATGGACAAGGAGGAGGCGAAACGTCGTGCCAAAGAGGCTACAGAGGGGGTTATTGAGGCCATAAGATGGCTTGACGATCTTGATGGTGTAGTTCTTGTCATGGATTCAACAGAGGATCCGTTTACACAGGTTAACGTTACCATACTCGGCAACCTTGAGGCGAGGAGTTTACCTGTTTTGATTGCAGCCAATAAGATAGATGTGGAGACAGCGAGCCCTGCAACCCTGAAATCTGCTTTCCCACAGCATCCTGTTGTTCCAATAAGCGCTTTAACGGGTCACAACATCGACACACTTTACACAAAGATGGTTGAACACTTTGGTAGCAAACGCAGGAGGAAGGCTAAATGAGTGGAAAGGCAACGATAACGGTTAACCTTGTTTCTAAAAGCAAACTCGATAACCTTACAAGCTCAGAGAAGATAGAATACATACTCAACGAGGTGAAAAAAGGCAAAGTACTTATCCTTGAGACAGGTCTTACATCAACGGAGCAAGCCTCACTCATAAAACAGACTATGACAAACATCGACCATGAAACCTTTATAGGTATAGAAATGGAGGGTTACCCTGAGGAGAGGTTGACCTTTATCAAAAAAATATTTGGAGGGGCAAAAAAACCAAGGATGACTGTTGTTGGACCAGCAAACCTGCTTAAAACAATTAGGAAGGATGATGCTGTTATAGAAACCGTTATAGTTCCAGGTAAAGGAGCAACATAGAGATGCCGCATCAATGTCTTAAATGTGGTAGAGTATTCGAGGATGGTTCACCTGAGCTTCTAAAAGGCTGTCCAACCTGCGGTGGCAACAGGTTTTTTTTCATAAAGGAACCACTCTCGGACAAGGAGAGGGAGCTGATAAGTAAAGAGGTTGAAAAGGACATACATTCAAAGATAACGGAGTTGTTTGGTGGAGAAGAGAAACTTGAGAAACTTAAACCTGAGGATGTCAAAAAAACATTTAATAAGATAATGCAGCAGACAAAACAGGAGGAGAAAAACGAGGAGAAATCAGGTTTTGGTATGGATGATGAAACAAGGAAACAACTCCTTCAAAAACTAACCGCTGAGGATAACGATGAACCCGAAACTATCAGGGTGAAAAAACCAGGTGAGTACGAGCTGGATTTAAAGGGTTTACTTGAGGATGAACCCATCATAATACAGAAGGATGGCTCCTATGTTATACATCTGCCCTCAGTTTTTGAATTAACAAAAAAGGAGCAGAAAAGATAGAAACTGTTTCACTCACGTAACCTTCTGTGTAGCTTCACCACTGCCTCAACAGCCTGTTTAGCCCTGTCTATCCTCGCTTGAGCCTGAGCCCTACTCATTCCTGGTCCAGATATGCCAAGACCAACGGGTTTATCGTACTCTATTGCTAAATCAGCTATTTTTCTGGCAGCCTGCTGCATGACAACTTCATCATGTTCTGTCTCCCCTTCTATAACTGCACCAAGGGCGACGACACCATCTATTGTTTTTTTCTGCAGCAGTTTCTTTATCCCAAGCCCCATGTCGAAAACCCCTGGAACCGTCAAAACCTCTGTTATCTCCGCACCAAGAAACCTTGCATGCTCCTTCGCTCTCTCAAGCATCATCATGGTTATATCGTAGTGGAACTCAGATACAACAGCCCCAATCCTTATGTTTTCCTTTTCCATACATCTACCTCCATCATTCTATTGGTCCAGCATCCTCAAACCCCTCTCTAAGTCCCTTACCAGCGTTTTTTGTTAGA
>JAGGZU010000058.1 GCA_021161865.1 Thermoplasmata archaeon | reverse complement strand
TTCTTATACTATTAGTTTCTGTGAATGAAAAAAAATGTTTATTCACCCAAAAATAGTTTTATATTACAATACATCTTACTACATCCGTTACTAACAAAACTTATGGAGGAACACAAAAATGGACTGGGGAATGAAAAACAGGTTATCAAGAATAATAAAACCCAAGGATGGCCGTACAGTAATGCTTGCAGTCGACCATGGCTACTTCATGGGACCGACAACAGGACTAGAAAACCTTGGTGAAACAGTAAAACCACTCCTACCATATGCTGACGTACTCATGCTTACAAGAGGAGCACTAAGACACTACATACCACCAGAAACAGACATACCAATATGCTTGAGGGTATCAGGTGGAACGAGCATCCTCAACGAAACAAACCTACTACACGAAGGAACCGTTGTGTCAATCGAAGACGCCATACGTTTGAACGTGTCAGCGGTGGCATTCTCCATACTCGTGGGTCAACCATTTGAAAGAGACACCATACTTGGGATGACAGAATACATTGATGAAGCAAACAGGTACGGGATACCGGTACTAGCGGTTACAGCCGTGGGAAGAGGACTTGGAAAGGATGCGAAATACCTCAGTCTGGCATCAAGGATGGCAGCGGAACTGGGAGCAAACATAGTAAAAACATACTACTGTGAAAACTTTGAAAAAGTAGTGGAAACCTGTCCTGTGCCAATAGTAATCGCTGGTGGCAAAAAAATCCCTGAAAAAGAAGCGTTGCAGATGGCATACAACGCATTACAAGCAGGTGCAATAGGCGTAGACATGGGGAGAAACATATTCCAGAGCGAAAATCCAGCGGGTATGATAAAAGCGGTGCGTGCAATCGTGCATGAAAATGCAACACCAAAAGAAGCTTATCAGATATTTAAAAACGAGAAATAAAAAGTGAAAAATATGAAAGCCGCGGTTTACTACAACAACAAGGATGTTAGGGTTCAGGAGATGCCGATACCGGAGATAAACGAGAATGAGATCCTAGTTAATGTAAAAGCCAGTGGGATATGCGGCAGCGATGTTATGGAATGGTACCGTATAAAGAAGGCTCCACGTGTCTTAGGACATGAGATAACTGGAGATATTGTTAAGGTGGGAGAGAATGTTAAAAAATACAGGGTTGGTGAACGAGTGTTTGTGTCCCATCATGTGCCCTGCAACACATGCAGATACTGCCTCAACGATAAACACACTCTCTGTAAAACCTTACATTCAACAAACTTTGACCCGGGTGGATTTGCAGAGTACATAAGGGTACCTGAGATAAATGTGGATAGGGGAGTCTTCCTCTTGCCCGATGAAGTATCTTATGATGAGGGGGTTTTCATTGAACCGCTTGCCTGCGTGATAAGAGGATTCAGAGTGGCTGAGGTGAAACCTGGGCAAACCCTGCTGATAATAGGAAGCGGTATCACAGGTTTACTTCAACTTAAACTCGCTAAGGCATGGGGTGCAAAAAAGGTTATATGTGTTGATGTAAACGAATACAGAATTAAAAAGGCAGAGGAGTTTGGTGCAGACTTGTCTTTGCATGCAAAAGATGACGTACCAAGGGGAGTAAGGGAGGTGAATGATGGTTACCTGGCTGATGTTGTTATCGTTTCCACAGGAGCACCACAGGCTGTTACTCAGGCTATAGAAAATGTTGACAAAGGTGGAACCATTCTTCTGTTTGCACCGGTGGCACCAGATGTTGAGTTGCCATTAAAGATGTTTGATATCTGGAACAAACAGATAAAGATTGTTTCCACCTATGCTGGAGCTCCAAGAGACATAGCTGATGCCATCGAGTTTTTGAAGAGAAAAAGTTTGATGCTGGAGGATTTGATTACCCACCGTATTGGGCTTGATGATATCCAAAAGGGTTTTGATCTTGTTTCTGAAGCAAAGGAGTCTATAAAGGTGGTTGTTTATCCAAACAAATAAATTAAAAATAAAAAAATAATTTTAGAAAAATTTAAATATTGGGCTGCTCTACTATTTTATCTATAAATTGATATAATAACAGGTGTAAAACAACACTTATAAAACAAAACATGACAAAAAAACAATGGTGAGAAAGATGAAAAAAATACTGTTTGCTGGTCTAATATTTATATTAATAATCGGAATGCAAGCAACCTATGCTGAGGCAGCACTCAACATAAAACCAATACACCCACCCACAGGAACAACAAACGATGGAGACGGCTGGGAAAAAGGAGAAAACATAGCAAAGGGGGCATACACTGTGGTTTACAATCCAACAGAACAAAATAATGACCCCTCAAAGGCGGTGGATGGGAGCAAAAACACCTATGTGTCAATGGGCTTAATGGTTGGCTCAGAAGCATGGCTACTCATAGACCTTGGATTAAACTCTTACCTGTATGAAATTCATGTGTACGCCAAAAGAGCCAGCTCCGAGTCATCCAACGACCTCCCACCTCTTGAAATACAAACATCCTTAGACAACAAAAAATGGGAAACCATGGACTCCTTTCAGCTACCAAACGACCCATTTAACCTCAAACAACTGGAAAAAACCTGCAAAGGAGAAAAAGCTCGATACGTAAGAATATTCAGACCCCCTCTTAAATCCAACGGATGGGGACATCCAGCTGTTGACACAATAAGCATATTCGAAGTAGAAGTGTATGAAGCAAAAGACGTTTCACCACCAACAGTGAAAATAACATCAGGGCCAGAGAATGGAAGTATAGTAAAAGGCTCAGAAAAGGATGGCGCAAGCTTTTCCTTCAAATGGGAGGGAGTAGACAATGCACCAAAAGAGGATATACTGTACTCCTACAGACTTGGGAAAAATGCTGGGTGGTCAGAATGGACAACAGATACAGAAATAGAATACAAAAACCACAGATCTGAGGGAAAATACTTCTTCGAAGTAAGAACAAAAGACATATCTGGCAACATCGGAAACAAGGACAGCAGATGGTTCTACATAGACAACGGTAAACCAAATGTGGAAATAACATGGCCTCAACCAGGTTACTTCTACCTAACACTTTTTGATAGAGAAATACTGCCCTGGATAGAAATTGAAGACAAAAGCCATGCTGTAGTAGTTGGCTCAGGTAAACTACAAGTCAGCGTCTCAGATAGAGGATCAGGTGTTTCAGGAGCAGCACTCTACTTAATGGACATAAATCCAGATGCCCCAGTTGAAAGCAAGGATGCCTCAGACAGATGCACCTTCAACATTTACAATGGAGAACACCTGTACAATGTAGTGGTTTTTGATAAAGCAGGTAAATCAAACTCTGCAACAATAAAAATAAACGGTATATTCACAGGGATAGACCCCCCGGGATATCTCAAAGTTAATACGCCGCCATACCAAACTGCCAAACCAAATGGTGTATCACAAGGTAAAACAGAAAAAGAATACACCTTCACCTGTAGAGCAAAGGATGCAGAGGGAGACAACATATACTACCTGTTTGAATGGGGAGATAACAGCAACACCGGTTGGCTTGGGCCTTACACCTCAGAGGAGACCGTTCAGGCATCGCATTCCTGGAGTGAAACGGGTACCTACAAAATAAAGGTTAAGGTCAAGGACTCCCATGGTAACCAAGGAGATTGGTACGCTTTCACAGAAATCAAAATAAAAGATAGCAACAATGGAAACAACCAACACAACAAAGATTTGAACAGCAACAAGCACGTTGTTGTTTTCAAAAAAACAAAACCAGTGTTAAAACCAGTACTAAACCATGCTTTCAACGTCTTCAACAAACCAGTAAACAAGCATCATCAACTTAACATAAACCCTCTTCTCAACCATATATCCTCAAACCATAATGGTTTGGTTACTCTAACAAAAGGATATAAAGTCATACAAAGCATCCGCTGGACATAAAAAAAATCTATTTCTCCTTCTTTTACTAAACTAAAAAATGTTTTTCAAAAAAATGGATGATTTATAGATTGATGCTTACATTTCAGGGTAAGCATCAGGTATCTCTATCGTTGGATCAGGATCATCATCCATATAAAGCAGGTGTTTAGCATATGATTCCTCAACCAAACCTCTAACTTTTTTCATCATATATATCTCTGCCTTCTTTTGCTATAAAAAGCTTGTTTTACATCAATTACCTACCGTACTGAATAGAAAAACTATATGCCCCATCACCCCTCTTCTATAACATCGGGGGCAGGTTTAAAAATGGGTAAAAAACGTGTGAAAATAGCGGTTTTTATTATGATTTTATCAACTATAATGGTAAACCCCTTCTACAAAACCGTTTCAATGGAGGCAATCTGTTGGAGATGATAGTGGTGGATACCCCAATGGTTTTGATGTTTCAACAAACATGGCGACACGAGGTATAGCTGTGTACAAAAACGAGCTTTACATCGGTACACAAAACATCAACTTCTCAAGGATACATTTCACAAACCCTTTGCTGTTTAAAACAGTAAGCGCTGGTGCGATACTTGCATACAACCTCTTTGAATATGTTCGTAACAACCACCTTGCTCTTCTGTTTTACAACCTCCTTATCCCTCTGGCAGGTATCGCAAGTGATGGATGCGAGGTATGGAGATACAACGATAGTTTGGATAAATGGTCACTTGTGGTTAGCGATCAACCCGGTTCCATGCTCCCTGCAGGTTTTGGTGACAAAAGAAACTTTGCAGCAGCAGTTATACATGAGTTTAAAGGAGACCTTTATGTTGGAACAGCAGCGGGTTTAATGCTTGGCTGTCAGCTTTGGAGATACAACGGCACAACATGGGAAAAGGTTGTTTTACCAGGTGGAGACGGATTTGGCAGTAAATGGAACATCTACGCCTGGTCTATGGGATGTTACAACAATTCGCTTTATGTCGGAACCCTCAACTTCAAACCCGACAAGGGGTGTCAACTCTGGAGATATAATGGATGGCAATGGTTCAAGATATCTCTTCCAGGGGGTGACGGTTTTGGTGAAAGATACAACATGGGTGCAAGGTCAATGGTTGAGTATCCTGAAAACAGCGGTGGTATCGTGGTTGGTACCTTCTCTCTTGATGTTATGAGTTTCAGGTGTTTTAACGGTTGTGAGGTTTGGATGAACATGCCCTTTAATTATAATTGAAAAAGTGTGAGGTAGAGAGATGCAGTTGTGTCTCCGGTTTTTTTATTCCTCTTCCAATTCCACATCTATCATGGATTTGTAGTAGGACATCAGCTCGTTGGCTGACTCCAGACCCTCCAACATGGATGCAAAGTCATCCATGTTTTCATCCTCACCCCTCACGGAGTTGTCTTTTCTATTAACTATGTCCATATTCTCTTCCACCCAATCATTAGTATGTTAATATTTGTCACCCTCAGGTATATATATTTATTGGTTGAATAATGAAAAATCTGCTGATTTTTTACATTTTGACATTTTGACACAATAGTTTTTTATAGTATAACTCCAAGAAGGATAATACATGTTACCATGTAACATGATAGCACGTAAAAATGTGTTATGTGGTAACAAAAAAAAAGGAGGTGAGATGAGGGATGTTTGCCCTTGTATATATATTTGGACTACCAATGGGTGAAGGTGGACCTGGCTTAGTCAAGTAAACCAAAAAAGAGGGACAACAGCAAACACACCTACTCCCCATCTTTATTTGTGTCCAAAACATCAAAGGCATCTACTAGATAATAAAAAAACAAAAACACCTGATAAAAAGCAAACAAAAAACCTACCCATTCCATAGGGCTATCCAAATTATTGTAACCCCACCTAACCTCGCCTATACCAGCAGCAGCAAAACACATAAAAGCAACAGCCCTAAAAAGAGCAAACCAGTCACTTGGATCATCAAGCCCTTTAACCCTTACCTCAGAAAAACTGTTTGTCTTAACAGCAGAAACAACCGGTGTCACCAGAAATACAGCAGCAAAAAAACAAACCAACACAACACTCCTTCTCATAACCAACACTCCTCCACAAAAAAACAAAACAAAAACAACATTCTTAAACCTTACCCCCACAAAAAAGGGTTTACGCCCGCGTCGGGATTCGAACCCGAGTAGAAGGCTCGCTACAACCCCCTGCTTTAGGATAAAACCCTTTTTCAAAGGGGTTTTTGGAGTTTCCGCAGGCCTTCAGGATATCCAAACTACCTCACGCGGGCATTATTTTATCACGTCAACCATAGCCACCTTTTCCAGAATAAGATCCTCATATTTATCTTTCTCCACCGTCCTTATCTCCTCATCTGATAGACCAAACCTACGTAAAGTATCTTCATTACCCTCCAAAACACTGTCGTCACGTTTCAAACCCAACAAACCAATCAAACTATCCAAATCCTCAGGGTTAAAAAAACCGTTTGCCTCCTTGAAATCAGGGACTGACGAGATCACGAGAAAAACACAACGACTCTCCTCGCTCTTTTCAACACCCATCTTAGAGAGAGCGACACCAATCTGTCTCTCCCCAGCAGCATACAACACAGCCTCCATAGCAAGAGACCTCATACTATTAGCACCTTCTCTGAAGGCACGTAATGCATGTTCAGCGGCAGACAAAACATGGTTTCTACCATAAACCAAATCGGCGTTAAAAACCTGAATAACCACCCTATGTTTTGTGGAGAAATCACCGATCTTCCTCAGAAAATCATCAACGTCATCCACCAAACCCTCTGCTCCAAAAACCGTTAACACAACAGATCACCTCAACCTTTTTTGTACCTCTCCCCCTCAATATTCTCGCCAATCTGTTTCTTAATAGAGGAAGCAACTCTTACACCAATACCAGGTACCCTTGCAAGCCTGTCAACAGAGATACCATGAAGCGATGAAATGGTTGTGAAACCTGCGTTATACAAAGCACGAGCTCTAACCCTTCCCACACCCTTTAAGCTTATAAGATTCAACAGATCCTTTTTGCAACCATGCCTAACCCTAAGGATGAGATTCGTGAGATCAGGCACCACATCAAACCTGTACAACCTAGCAAGTTCTCTCATAGCATGTAGAAGCCACTCCGCTGTTTCAACAATAACATGTATATCTCCTGGGCCAACGCCATACCTGCTACTTATCTTAGCCTCAGGAACCTCATTTATCCAATCCTCAAGCAGCATAGCGGTTTTGTAGTCACTCAAAAACCACTCGTAATCAGCATCACCTGCGTTAGGCACAGGAAGAAGAAGAGTATGCTTAAACCGGTCCACACTCTCCTCAACCCAGTCATCACCCTGCTTAAGGTAAACCGACCTCAAGTCAGGTGTAGCACAAACCACTTGGAGAAAAGCAAATGGTGAAACCTCTCTAACCATAGTGTTTTCCAATGCACGTTTAAGTTGAAGAGCTGTAACAGGGTCAACGTAGAGAGAAGAAGTTTTTGAACCAAACAAAGTGGCTTGGAATCTTCCATCGAAGGTTTCAATAAAACCATGTTCCTCAAGGAAAGAAAGCACATTCTCTATCTCATCGCCCAAAAAACCCACATCAGATTGATGGGCATAAAAGGTTGACCTCATAAAAGAGTATATGCTTTCTCTATCGAAGGCAAAGCTTGATACTATAGCCGAGAGTAGATGAATACGAAGAGCAGACTCCATACCAAGCTTAGAAAAAATAGGCTCAGGCTCAGCAAGAAGATAGGACTCAATTATCCTTTTCTTCTGCTCAGGGTTCCGTGCTATAACAACAGCCTCTCCATAGCTGTCATACCTTGGTCTACCTGCTCTACCCGCCTGCTGTTTGTACTCCAAAACAGGGATGAGTTGCATACCAAAGTTTGGGTCGTACCTCCAAAGGTCTCGTATAATAACACGTCTAGCCGGTATGTTCACTCCAGCGGCAAGAGTGGGTGTAGCGACAATGCATTTCAACATCCTCTGTTTAAAACTGTCTTCAACCATCCTCCGTTGTTCACTGGACAAACCAGCGTGATGAAAAGCAACCCCTCTACCTATACAGTATGCAAGTTTTTCACTCAGAGGGATAACCTCCTGCGTTGAAGAAAGAATTTGCTCAGCATTCTTCTGCAGCAGTTTTTTCTCATCATCGGAGAGGGTTTTTTCAACAAATGTTGAGAGTTTACTGGCCAATGAAACCGTTGATTTTCTGGTGTTTACAAAAACAAGAACCTGACCACCCTCAGAAATGGAGTCAAGAACAAGAGCAGGTATAACCCCATCCTTTTTATTGGTCCTCACCTCCTTAACGGTTCCATCGATGAACTCAATATTGTCTCTATAAAAAACACCCTCTTTTAGCTGCACCGGACGCCAGTCGGAGGTTACAAGCTCAGCGTTAAGCCAGGAAGCTATCTCATCAGCATTCTGTATGGTTGCTGACAAAGCTACTACCTGAATGTTGGGGTTCATCCTTTTGAACCTTGCTATAACAACCTCAAGGGTTGGTCCCCTACTTGGGTCATGCAATAAATGTATCTCATCAACAACCAATATGGAAACATGTGACAACCAGTTTGCACCATGTCTCAGAAGAGAATCAGCCTTCTCAGAGGTACAAACCACCATATCATACCTTGACAGGTACGAGCTGGACTCAGCGAGGTCACCTGTCGAAACACCAACCTTTAAACCAGTTTTTTTGAACGCACGTAAATCCTCAAACTTTTCTCTGGCAAGTGCACGTAAAGGGACGATGTACAATGCTTTGCCTCCTTCTTTAAGCAGTTTATTGACTATTGCAAGATACGCCACAAGGCTTTTCCCAGCAGCCGTTGGTACAGCAAGCACTAGATCCCTCCCATTCAATACCATCGGTAAAGCTTTTTTCTGAGGCGGATACAGCTCATCTATTCCCTGCTCGCTTAGTATCTCTTGAAGCATTGCATCAAGGTTTAAACTCTGCATAATTAACATGTTAAAAAACAGTATGTCATGCAAAAACCTTATGCATGGTTTACACAATACAGGGTATGAAGAGATATGGGACGTAGACAGACTCTAATGGAACGATACAAGATTCAGATGAAGGCTTACCGGAAAAAAAAGATGAAGGTGGACAACACACCCTTCCTACCAGAGGACGGCGTGGTCTATATAATGGACTCCCTTAACCCTGAGAAACCTATGCGTGCCGTTGTTTTAAAAACCAGGACGAAACAGCATAGGAAGATTATAGAGAGCATCGCATGTCCAGTGTGTGGAAACGCTATGGAATGGGACAGCAAATGGGAAGGATTTATCTGCGAGAAACATGGGAAAAGGGCGATATATGAGATAGTTAAACAAAAATAAGAGATATGTAATACAGTTCCAGGGTGAAAACCGATGGTGGAAGAAAAGATTGGCGTTGTAGAACATTTTTTCAACAAAGTGAGCGTTGCCGCCATAAAGATGACGGATGGTGAGCTTAAGGTTGGGGATACAATCCACATAGTCGGTGCAACAACCGATTTCACACAGAAGGTTGATAGGATAGAGATAGACCGACAACCCATTGAGGTGGCTAAACCAGGTGATGAGATCGGTATAAAGGTGAATGAAAGGGTACGTGAAAAGGACACGGTCTATAAGATTGTAGAGGAGTAATTAACATGAAAGAGGTTGCTGAGGTAAGAGAGCTGAAGGTGAACAGGTACGTTATAATTGATGATGAGCCCTGTAAGATAGTTAGCATAACCACATCCAAACCAGGGAAACACGGTGAAGCGAAAGCAAGGATAGAGGCAATAGGTGTCTTTGATGGACAGAAAAGAAGTATTGTTCATCCAGTGAAACACAAGGTGCAGGTGCCTTTGATAGATAAAAGAAGTGCACAGGTTATATCTGTTATGGGTGATACCGTTCAACTGATGGACATGGAGACCTATGACACATTTGAAATGCCTATACCTGAGGAGTTCAAAGGCAAGTTGGAGACTGGAAAGGAGATTCAGTATCTGGAAGCGCTTGGTAAACGGAAAATCACGCGAGTATAAAATCCGGTTTTGTAGTAAAAAAAAGAAAAAAGGGTTTTTAGTGTTTTAGCTGCTAGGATACAAAGATGAACGGGCCGAGTAGAAACGCGTTTGCTGTCACAGGTTCACAGTCGTCAACGGTTACAGTTATCGTTGCAGAGCCGAAACCTACTATAAAGTTGGACTGAATGGTTGTATGTCCACCTGTTGGCAGACTGGAGATTACACCGTTTGTTTCTCCGCCCATGAACACAAAGCTTCCATCCACGCTGATAGTCCAGTCAACGTCTGTGATATCAGAGCAGTTCTCGTTTGTCACTGTCGCTGTAACGGTTCCAATCTGGAAACCACTTGTTATCTCAACATCTGGGTAACAGGGTACCTCCTCCTGCGGTTCAGCCGTTATCTCGCTGTCATGAAAGAGCACTCCGTTTACCGGTGTTGTAGAAAACGGGTTTTCATCAGGTGCAGCAAACGGATTAAAAACTATTGGAGTGGTACCAATTAGATACCCTGGCAGGTCCTCACAGCATCCATCGGTGATCTCATACATATCCTGCGGCGGCTGCGGGCTTTCAAGGAACTCAGCAAGGTTCACAACAACATAGGTTTCACGGAGCTCACCATAGGGGTCACCGAGGAGTGGAAAGGTTACTCCCTCCCCCATGTACTCGTTAAAGGTGTCCTTGATTGGGTAAAGCCACCATTGGTTCAGCAGAGGGTTCCATTTCGGGTACACAAGTTTGATGTGATCCACGTTGTTGCAATAGTAGTCCCAGTAGAAGTCAAACATGAGGTCGTTGATCGTGTAATCCCCTAACTTGCTGGGTATGTAACCTGTATAGGTGTGGCAGGATTTAATGTATCCACTGAACAATGGTGGATAAAGTCTATCACAGTTATGTGTCCCATACACCTCAAGCCAGCCACCAGGACATTCATCGAAGAAGAAATGGTACCTCCAAGTTGGCAGCCTCGGCGACTCTGAGATAGCCGCAACGATTTCTCCACTCATCGTCTTCCCACCTGAAGTATATGTGATGTCAGGCACTCCATCATGGTCATCATCGGTTATTGTAGCTGGGACCACCTCTAAGCCTTCGTCATCACCTCTTACAGCACCTGTCGCGTTTTTATAAGTCTGTGTCGCATCATGCGCGATCCATAGACGGGGCACACCCTTTACTTTTTCGCATCCAATCACTCGAACAAAATGTCCTCCTCCACCAGGCCATGCTATACCAATTTCTACGTCTTCACATTTCTTTACTTCCTCACAAATCCAGTCGAAGGTTACCTTACCGTTAACACTCTCATCCTTAGAAGTAATACCGCTGCTGGTGAAATCACCAGCCGGGATTGAACCAAAACCGTAGCCTTGATGTTTATGCGTTAGTTTATTTGCTAAACCATTATCCTTCAGATACTTGAATTTTCCCTCAAGTATATGTTTAAGGTTCACTCCATCTCCATCCCAACGGGCTGTAACGCCTCTGTTCATAGCAGAATCGAGTTTACCAACAAGCGTGTTATCCCCCTTTAAACCTTTCTTGTGTTGATGAGGAACATTGATACCATACCGGTTTTCTAGGTATTGCAGGCTATTGGCTATCGACATTGGAGCACACTGATTATCTGCACATTGAACGTTCTCATCTAATCCCATTGGTTTTATGAAAAAACTGGTTTCACCAGCTGGATCAAAAGCTATAGTGGTTGGCATCGGAGGCGGCACATAGGATATGAGGGGACCAAAACCTTCAGCGTTGTAGTAAAAGGTGTCAGCAGGGTAACTAACACGTGGACCATCGTAGAACTCCAAAACAGGTTCCGGTGTGAACTCGAGATACAGAGAAAGTGTTGAAACGCCTGTTCCCTCAGATACACCGAGATCAAAGTAGGTGGTAATGGAATCAACTCCATCTACGGGAGTTACTAGCAGGTTTTGCACAACCCAGCCAGCGTCACTGTAAGCATTCAAGTATCCCTGCTCAAGACCCTGGTATTCAGTGAATGTTTCAACATCCACCTCAAGACGACCCCAGCTGGAATCAGGCACATTTATTTCATCGAAGACGAAGTCGACTTGACTGAACCTCAATCCAGGTGTTGGTGCAGGATGTACGATTATTGTTATCACATGGCTACCTATGGGTTCATAACAGTCCTCGCCAATGTAGAAGGTGATGTTGTAGGTACCGGCTTGACCAACAGCAGGTGTCCATGAGAGAACACAGCTTGTTTCACCATACCCTTCAGATGGATCAGGAGAAACAGTGGCTCCCTCAGGTAAAGTCTCTTGGTCCACCCATAAGCAGATAGGTCTTTCTGGGTCTGGTGGATTCCAACGAGCTGTTACCTCTATCTCAATGTGCTGACCCTCATAGGTCTCGTAAACACTTCCCTCATCAAAGTTTTGTGTTTCTCTCCCACCGAACAGAAGAGTTGTGTTAAAAGAGATACTGTCTGTAGTCGTATTAGCAGAGACGGTAGATAGTGCAGTGCCAATCAGCAGCGTACAAACTAATATATCTAGTATTTTTCTATTCATTTACCTCCTCCCTTAAATCAAAAGTATTAATAAAATAAGTCTTCTTAAAGTTTTCTATAATGATGTAACTTTTGTATCATATAAAAATTTTAATGGTTAAAGATGTCCGACTCTATTTAACAACTGACAACTGTTAATTTTTAAAAAATAAAAAAAAAGTGATAAATAGGTTGTTTTTAGTTTATTCCTCAGGTGTCAATTCTATGTTCAACCTGTGGTTTCCACCAGATTCAATGGTTACGTAACCAACACCAGGCTGATAACCCTCAGCAGTGACGGTAACAGTGTAATCTCCCGGTGGAAGCTCCAGAGAGTACCTGCCAAACAGCTTAGACTCCGTTGGATAGGTGTCAAGGGTGTCATTGTTTGTCGCAACAATCTGAGCACCCCTGATTCCTCTACCAAGGAGTTTACCAGCCTCAAGGATTCTACCAGACAACTTCCCCGGATTACTAACATTCAACCCAACATCAAGCTTAGTTGTCTCACCAGAGGTTATAACAACATCACATACCGTTACAGCCTCATACCCTGATGCCTCAAACCGTATCTCATATGTACCTGGGTCAAGAGTGAGACTGTACTTACCCTTATTCCACGGCATCTTACCTGTCGTAGTATTGATACCCTCACCAATTACTGTAACAGTTGCTCCACCAATACCCTTCTTAAACAGGGTTCCATTCCTGTAGACCTTACCTTTGAGGAAACCCGGTTGTGTGGGGTTAAGTCCTACGTTGAGTTTTGTGGTTTCACTTGAGTTTATCACAACATTGTGAGCTACAACAGTTTCATAACCCGATGCCTCAAACCGTATATCATAGGTGCCAGGGTCAAGAGTGAGACTGTACTTACCCTTATTCCACGGCATCTTACCTGTCGTAGTATTGATACCCTCACCAATTACTGTAACAGTTGCTCCACCAATACCCTTCTTGAGGAATGTGCTGTTGTCAAACACCTTGCCTTTAAGCACACCTGGTTTCTCAGCACCTATCCCAAGGCTTATAATGAAAACATTCATGGAATCGGTTGCTGTCCTTGCCGCTGAATCCTCTGCAACAACCTTTATCTCATGCCTACCAAACACCCTCTGATTCCACAGGTAGCTATACGGTGCTATTCCATCTGTTGACTTCAATGCATCATCTATGTAGAACTTGACATCCGCTGCTCCAATGGCTCCGGTAACCTCAGCTTCTATGGTGATTGGACCAATGATGAATGTTCTGTTGAGGAATGGTATCGCAAACAAACGCATGTCTCTAAAGTAGAAACCTCCTTGCTCCGGTCTTGTGATATTCACCTCAAGCGGAGCCAGCGAGTGAACCTGCACGTTTCTTGTTGCAGTATCTGTGTTACTCGCACTGTCCTCAACCGTTAATGTAACAATATATGTATTTGGTGCAGAGTAAACATGGGTTACATCCTTGCCTGCCGCCGAGTTTCCATCGCCAAAGTTCCAGGAGTATGTGTATGGTGGCACCCCACCTGTTGCACCGCCAGCAAAGTAGAAGGTGTCTCCAACCTGACCAGCACCATCCCATGTTATGCTGTTAATCACAGCATTCAAGGGTTCTGGTAAAACAACCTGACACTCTGCATCATAACCCGCTGGTGGTTCCTCAACGTTTCCAGCGACATCCTGAGCGATACTGTAAAACTGATAGTACCCATCACCATCTGGGGCAGTGAAATCTTCATCAGTAAGAGTCCAGTTACCCCAGGTTTCGTTGTCCTCAGAGTACCTATAGTATATAGAGTAACCACTAACGCCACTCAAGTTGTCAGAAGCATTGACGGAGAGATGAATCGGGATAGACTCCTGCACATAAGGCACTATAGGCTCAACATAAGACTCTGGTGGTGTCACATCAAGACCAGCTTCCGCATCATAGCCCGCTGGTGCATCCTCAACGTTACCAACCAAATCCACAGCGATACTGTAGAACCTGTAGTAACCATCTGCTCCACTAAACAACCATGACCAACCGTCGCTACCATCAATATCTTTACCAAAGTACGTCCAAGCACCCCATGTTGAGTTGTTTGCACTGTAACTGTAATAAAGCTCAACTCTTCCAACACCTTCATCATCCGATGCAGTTGCATTAGCAACAAACGGTTTATTATGCCAGTAAGGTGAAATACTGTTAACCGCTGACTCGGGTGCGTTTGCGTCACTGATAACACAAACCTTTGCCTCATCACTCTTAACCACTGGCTCATGATCTTCCTCATCGCAGAAGAACAGGGTAGCAACCACTGTGTTGTTGTAACAACCCTCACACTCCTGTGCTCTAACGTCAAACACAATGGATACACTTTCTCCAGCGGCAATGGGTCCAATGTACCATGTGAGTTGTTGACCGCTTACACTAGCAGGTGTAGGAACGGAACTGCCATCAATGTACTCAAAAACATCTGGTAACGTGTCAACAACCTGAATGCTGTTTATCGTTACTCCACCTGTGTTGGTAACCGTTATGTTGAACTTAAAAGGTCTACCTGGGTAAACAACTGCATTATCCGACCACTCACCGGTACCTGGGTTTAAAACCTTCTTATCCACCTCAAAATCTGGACAGGGTATCTCAACCTCTGCAGTATCATTACCATCAAGGTTGGTTCCGCTGCATTCTGTACCAGTGATAATAACAAGGTTTTCGTATGTGCCACATTCCATACCAACATTAACTTCTACAGTGAAAACAATAGTCAACGTGTGGTTGTCTGGTATCCAGAAAATATCATCAAAGTCCCAGGTTAGGGTATTACCTGCAACATCTGGTTCACTATCGTTAGCTGCATCGAAGGACGCATCCCAACCAGGCCAGTCGCCGCTTACCACACTTGAGTTCTCAATGTACTGAAGAACCTCTGGCAGAATATCTTTGATTGTTATGTTGTGGAAGGCATACTCATTTGGTTCCAATGGGTTGCCATGGTAGGTTAAAGATATCTTAAACTGGAGTAGATCTGTGGTATTAACCATAATATGGTCACTCCACTCATCATCACAAACATGTTTAACCTCTTTCTCAACATCTATGTGTGGCTCATACAGTATGACATGAGCAGAGTCTGTTGCATTAACGCCTTGATCCGCGGTTACAACAGCAACATTATCATCGTCTCCACCAGAGAGTGGTGTGGCACTAAAGTGTATGATTGAGATTTCACCAGGCACCAGAGGATCTGCTGGGTAAGCCGCCCATTTAATGTAACTGTCGTTTGCGTACACAACAGGTACATCACTATCATAGTTGTACTTCAAAAACGGTGGCAGAAAGTCCTCCAAGAAGCCGGTTAAGTTGATGTCGCCGGTGTTCGTCACATTCAACCTGAAATAAATCTTGTTACCAGCGTGCACAACATTTGGAAGATATGCCTCGATGCTCTTTGCCCAGTTGACTCCATCCAAAGATACCTCTTTTATTAGGGAAACATTTGGATTTCCTGGTGGACATGATATGTTAACGGTTGCAGAGTCCTCATCATACATAACTATTAAATCAATTATTGTACCGGTAACGTTTGCAACGTTGGTGAGGTTTCCACATCCATCTGCGTCAGCATGGAATATAATGGTTTCCTCCCAACCTGGCGCTATATCCTCAAAGTACCAGTACAGATAGTGTGCACCAACTACTGTTTCGTTATAATCAGGTTCCCTTGGGGTTTCAGTGTAGTTGTATATTAACCCCTCTGGCAGTTCGTCTCTGACCGTTACATTATCAATGGCCATGTTACCAGTATTTGCAACAACTAACTTGAACTTCACATCCGCTCCCTTATCAACATCAATATGTTTATAGTAGCTGTCATCACCAGCTATTGCTACTTCCTTACTAATGTCGATATCTGGCTGCTGCTGCTCTTCTACATGGACGGTAGCTTTTGCATCACTGTAGCGCCATTCATGACAACATGTTTCAAAACCGGAAACGTTGACCAGGTTTTCCAACGTACCTGTCTGGTTTGCTTTTGCATCAAACTCCAAGTAAAATATGGAGCCGCATGTTGATATGTTTTCGAACTCGGAGAGTATAACATCACTTCCAAAGAACCATGTGTACGTGTGGTTCACTGGGTCTATCGTTAGATAATCATCCGGGTTGATACCAGGTTGATTACAGGATGGGTTTCCTATGTATTCAAGATCGGTTAAGTTGTCCTTTATCGTTATATTGTAGAGTTCATAACCCTTATCATCGGGTGATACATCAACGTATTCTACAGAGATGTTAAACCTTACGGTATCGCCAATATATACGGTTGTTTCATCAGCCCATGCTGTTCCATTCCATACCTTTTTATCAGCATTCATCTGTGGATATGGATCAGGTTGTGGATCCATATTTAATGAATATACGGTGGTGAATGCTGT
Organism: Thermoplasmata archaeon; assembly: GCA_021161865.1. GTDB lineage: Archaea > Thermoplasmatota > E2 > DHVEG-1 > B18-G2 > B91-G9. Next base: position 201 of record JAGGZU010000058.1, on the reverse strand, counting down.
AGACGTCATTGCTATAGTTATAAACAGGCTTATTAACATCCTTGTTCTTGCTTCCATTTTCTTATGCCTCCCTAATTCAATTTTATATAGTATGAGCTTATATTATGCTTTTACAGTATTTTAATTTATCGGTATTTATAATTTTTTATATTTTATAAAAAATATCAAAAAACACAAAGAAACAAGGGTCAGTTTATATAG
>JAGGZU010000045.1 GCA_021161865.1 Thermoplasmata archaeon | reverse complement strand
CCTCATCAACTACATGGTGGAATATGTGGGGAGAAATAGAGTATATGTTAGACTTGAGGATTTATGCATTTACAATGTAAATGTTGTACAAAAACAAGCTTTTTTTTGGGTCTGTTGACAAATTTTTCCTGTTAAACTGGTATGGGCCCGGCAGGATTTGAACCTGCGACCAACTGGTTATGAGCCAGTCGCTCCACCAGGCTAAGCTACGGGCCCAGAGTGCAGGCTTGTATAACGTTTCTAATACTTAAAATTTAAAGAATGGTTGAATAACAAAGTTCATTAATCATTCCTCTGATGAGGAGTTGAGAATGCGTGATCTTAAAACCCTTGCCAGGTATCCTTTTCTGAGTGAAGCGAAGGAGTATGTTAAAACATTGAATGTGTCCGTGGATGAGCTGCTTCTTGATCTTACTTATGAAAAAGCCAGGATTTTTGGTGTGGAGAGAGTTGAGAACGCTGTTCAGAAAAAGAATGTTGGTGAAAGAAGGCTTTTGAGTGAAGCAGATTATCTTGCTGAGATTCTTTCTTATCCCGTTGCAAGGATGATTGTTGTCTGTGTGGATGATGCCTATTTCCTTAGAAAATACGCACTGGGGGAATCCGTGCATGCGTACCTTAATTTGAGGAATGAGTCTGCTGATTTCCTTGCTGCGGTGGGAGGAGACATTGGTCTGTCTGTGAAGGTTGACGGCGATCGTTTATATGTACATTTCATAGACTACATTAGGTATGCTCCAACAAGGTACAGGGATTGGAAGATGGTGAATAGGCCCTTAAAAAATGGATACATTGTTGTTTCAAGGAGGGATTTCGCTCGTCTTCTTCAAGAGTGTTTAAGGAGAAGGATTGTTGAAGAGTTGGAGGAGAGAAGCTGCAGTGAGACGGTTCAAGATGCTTTTCCAGAGGAGCTTGGAAGGTTTAGAAACATGGCTGCGATGCAGCGTAAGAGGTTTGAGGCGCAACCGGTTGGTAGAATAAGCGTTACCAAACTGCCGCCATGTATGAAGGATATACTTGCATCGATGCAGGCCGGTGAAAACATCCCACATATGGGACGTTTTGCATTTGTTGCGTTTCTGAATGCGCTTGGAGTTAATAGTGGGGAGATTCTTAAGTTATTCAGCACCGCTCCAGACTACGATGAGGAACGCACCAGGTATCAGGTTGAACATGTAACCGGGAGGATATCATCCACAAAGTATGCTCCCCCTGGTTGTGAGAAGATGCGTACGTATGGTTTATGTCCAAGGGATAAGATGGACGATATTTGTAAACGTGTTAAAAACCCTGTAGTCTATTACAGGTTGAAGAGTAAGGAGATGAGGAAGAAATGAGGCGTTTTGTCACCTTCGAGGGCATAGATGGTTCTGGTAAATCAACGGTTTCTAAGGGTGTGTATGATCGTTTGAAGGAGATGGGGTATGATGTTGTTCTTACCTTTGAACCAACCGATGGTTTTGTTGGTGAAACTGTTAGGAGATGCATTGAAGAAAACTGTGACCCTGTAACAACGGCTTTGCTTTTCATAGGTGACCGGGTGGAGCATTGCAAAGAAATCAGGGAGTGGTTGAATAATGGAAAGATTGTGCTCTGTGACAGGTACGCTGACTCCACCTACGCTTATCAGGGGGCACAGCTTGAGAATGTTGTTGAGAAACCAATGGAGTGGCTGCAGAGTGTTTCAAAGGAGTTTATCATACTCCCAGAAAAAACCTTTTTGTTTGATTTACCTCCTAAAGATGCTCTTGACCGGATAAGAATGAGGGAGAGGTTAATCTCCTTTGAACGAGAGGAGTTTCTTATCAGGGTTAGGGAAAACTACTTGAAACTGGCAAAGGAGAAAAGATTTGTTGTACTTGATGCCGGGAGACAAGTTGGTGAACTGGTGGAGGAGTGTGTGAAGGAGATAACAGGTGATTAGAGACACCAAACATTTTAACATACCCTTTTTGTTAACAGAAACAGTATGAGGTTTGAGGTTAAACATAGAGACACAGCGGCACGTTCAGGAATTCTTCAGAGTAATGATAAAAAGGTGGAGACGCCAAACATCATCTTTGTATCAGCACCTGGGTTTGATATTCCCTCTGCAGCGAAGATGGTGGAGACGGTTTTGCCAGAGAAAGATAGTGATGCCTTGCAGATTCAACCTCTTGGATCAATATGGAAAAAGATTGAAAAAAATGAGAACGCAGACCTGTTTATCCCTCCTTACCCTGGTTACCCTGCAAGTATGTCAACCTTTTTCCACAAAACCGGGGAACATGCTGAAGGGGAATGGTTTGTTGTATCTGGAAACACTGAAGGATTCATCCCAGAGATATCTGAGAAAGCAAGGGTGGTTACTCTTGCAAACGTGTTTTCTCTTTTTCAGAAATCAAGTGTTTTTGTGGAAAACATTGTTAAACTCAGGGAAAAAATCGGTTATTCTCGTTTACTTCATCTTCCAATGATAGCAACTCCTCAGAACCTCGCGTTTCTGGTTTACATGGGTGCGGATCTGGTCGACTCTGTTTCAGCGGTTACTGCTGGTTTGAATGGTTACCTTCTTTTTCCTGAAGGAGCCTACTATAAGGATGAGGTTGAGAAGGGGATTTGTTTATGCCCAGCCTGCAACGGTAAATGGGATTACACTTCTAGGGAAACGTTGGTTCAGCACAACTACAACATGCTTCTCAAAGAGCTTTCATTGGTTAGAATGGCTATAAAAAAAGGTAGATTAAGGGAACTTGTTGAAACCAGAGCCGTTTCCTCACCTGCTCTAATGGAGAAACTCCGTATACTGCATAAGAACCACTACAGTTTCCTTGAGAAACGTACTCCTCTGACTAAAACAGCGACACTGATTGCTACGTCAAGAGATGCCATATATTATCCAGAGGTTAAACGTTTCAGGGAAAGGGTGCTGAAGTGGTACAGAAAACCAGAGGGTGCAAGGGTTCTACTGTTACTTCCATGTTCTGCTAGGAAACCCTATTCCTCGTCTAAATCCCATAGAGTGTTCAGAGATGCTTTACGTTCCTCTGGTAACCCAGGGGTTGTGCATGAGGTGATTGTTACATCACCCCTTGGTTTAGTTCCAAGGGAGCTGGAGCTTGTTTATCCTGCAGGAAGATACGATATACCTGTTACGAACCATTGGTATGAGGATGAAAAAAGAATGATAGAGGAGATGATTGAAGGTTACTTGCAGAGAAACAGGTATGATACTGTTATATCTCATCTTCCAGAAGAGCTGCATGAGATTGTCAAGGGAAGAATACCTGATGTTGTTTCAACCTGTGTTAATCATCCAACGTCTCATGAGTCGATAGATAAGTTGGGTGATATATTGAGAGAGTATGTGACAAAGTATGCGCATGTTGGAAGCAGGGCAAGATTGGTAGGGGTTGCACGTTGTATAGCTCAGTATCAGTTTGGTGAGATTTTGGGTTCAAGGTTGGTTAGCGATGAAGTTAGTATTGTTGGCAGTTACCCCTCTTTTAAGGTTGTTAAGGATGGTGAGCAGGTTGCTGCGATTTCCAGGGAGAGAGGGTTGCTTTCATTAACCCTTAAAGGTGGGGAAACCCTTGTTTCCGCTAAGAAAAACATGGTTTTTATCGACAAAGACTTTCAACCCAAGGGCTCGGTTCTCTCCGTTGGCGTGGAATCTGCGGATGCGAACATAATAATAGAGGATGAGATAGTGGTTTTACAGGATGATGAACTCTACGCTGTAGGAGTAGCTAGGATGAACGGCGAGGAGATGAATGAGATGAAAACCGGCGAAGCTGTTAGGATAAGGCATCATCGTTGATTAACTTCTTCTTATGGCAACAAGTGAGAGTACTATTACTAGGATAAACAATATTAGCACGGCAGAGGTCACTGTAAGCTCGTTTTGTGAAAAACCAAAGACTGTGTCAGGCTGTAGAGGATCCAAACCCTCGTTGTACTCTGTTAGCTCATTGTAACCGTCTCCATCCTCATCACCCTTTGCATCCATTGGATTGTATGGATCGAAACCGTATCTTTTCTCCCACCAGTCAGGGATGTGGTCGTTGTCTGTGTCGTTGAGATTCTCAGTTGCCCAGAAGTCGTGGAGTTCTGAGTATTTCATGTTACCTGCGAGGTCAGCTGTAGAGACATAAAATGTGTATCTTCCAAGGAGGTTTAATGTTTCAGAAAAACGATAGGTGTTTTCCTCAACCTTTTCCATTGTGTTGTCTGTTTTACCGCCATTGGGGTCTACTATTGTTACGTTAACCCATTTGATACCAACATTGTCATAGAGTATAGCGTATATTTGAATCTCATTGCCCTTTATCTGCGCCCTTTCAGGTGTAAGCCATACGTCTATTAGCTCTGGTGGTGTATGATCTTCGGTTACCAAAAAGGTGGCGTTGTTTGATGTGCATCTGTTTCTCAGATAGGATGAGTCAACTGCTGTAACACTGTATGTGTACACACCTGAATTTTTAAGCGATGTAAGGGTGTGGTACCATCTACCTTTGGTTTTATCAAATTTCATCAGGTATCTTTCAGTTTCGTTATTTGGTTTCGTTATAATTAACGTAACATTGTACACACCCGTGTCATCGGTTACCTCAGCATACGTTGTTATATCGCCACCGACCTCCACTGTAGTGGGTTCACACCATACTTTGCTGATGGAGGGAGGGTTTCGTTCCTCAGGAGCAACGGTAAGAAAGGTGTTTCTTCTATTGTTGGAGAAATTCAGATCCTGTTGAGATGAGACGGGTACAACCTCTGCACCTATTATCCATCGACCGTTTTCCTCAGCCGAACCATATAGTGCTGGGTTCCAAAACAATGTTACATTAAACGGTTTATTTGGAGAGAGAGTCACGTTTTTCATGTAAACCCTTTCCGACGACTGCCAGCGCATGATGGCTTGTGATGCGTACAGGTAAACCTTGCAGCTGGTTGCTGCCGACAACCCTGTTGCTTCTAACTCGGCATAAACATAGGCTGTTGTTCCTTCCTTCACTGGAGATGAAACACTCATTTTTTTAATCATTATATCAGGTGGAAGGTTAACCATTACTATACTGTTTATCATGTTGTTTAACTCATTTTTTTCAGGAACAATGTTGTTTGGGTCCACATACACCGATATGTTTACTTTTCCCTCCACCGTTGGGGTCCATGAAAAAACAAACGTTTTTTCCAGCGCATCCTCAAAAGACATCGTTTCATTTGTCAACACACTACCATTTACATACACATAAAGAGTCACGTTGCTTACAGAAGCAGTTGATTTAACAACGCATTCTATGTCAACCGGTGTGTTTTTAAAAACCTTGGTTGATGAGAACGATAACTCCTTGATGCTTAAATCCAATTTACCAACCTTGAACATACAGGAGTCCCTGTAAATGTACCCTGCTTCGTCGTAGGCGGTTGTTATAAGAGTATACTCTCCTTCCTCAGTAAAGCTCTGGTTACTGTACCATGTTACACCATCGATGGTGTTGAAGTTAAACAGAAGAGTTGTGTTACCACTTGATGCCAAACCCTTTACTTCACTTAGTTTAGCATCCGATTTTACCTCGAACATGGTGGTTGTGTTTGGCAGGATAAGAGCATTGTTTTTTGGTTTCACAATTAATGTGTTCCATCCCTCAGGTTCACCTATGTAAGACAAGTATGTATTGCTAGTTTCTTCAACATGCTTCTCTGTGTTATTTTTTTCACCGTTTTCTTTGACATCAAAGTATATCATGGAAAAAACAGAGTTGGCAAGCCATGTTAACTCACCGATGGCGTTACCTATGCTGTTGTATCCACCGCTTTCGTTGAACATGTAACTGGTAACATCAAATACTTCTCCGGTTTCGCTATATGGTACTACACGTATCGAGTTGTTGTCAAACTCGACGTCAAAAAGACCCAGGGTGTGTAGTAGCTGTGTGAAGTTGAATGAGTGGGATACCATCCCATTGTTTTGGGTTGCAACCAGCAGCCTGTAATGCCATGAGTTGTTCCACCATGGAAAGTCATCTATAACCAAAACCTGTTCATTCAGGAAATTGTTTTTTTTGTTCGACTCATTTATCTTACCCAACGAGTCAACGGCTGTGTTTACATGATATAACCCTGGATGTTGAGGTTTCCATGTGAATGAAACCGTTCTCTCAACGTTTGTAGACAGGTTTTCATCAAGATAATACAAATCTGAGTATCCATCAATGGTTATCTTCACATCAACCTTCTTTGAAACCCTGTGGCCCATGTTTTTTACTGTAACATTTATGAGCACGGTATCGTTAACTTTAACCCAGGTTGAGGGTACGTCGACGTTTGATACAGCAAGGTCAAATGGTGCTGATGATGCTTCAACCAGTCTGCTGAGATCGTTGTTTGTTTCGTTTTCCTCTATTATATTGTTTAGGTAATCAACCGTTACTCTGAGTACGTGTTCACCCACCTCTGCAATCCATTGAAGATAAGCGATTTTCTCTCCATCTGCATGTAAACCGGTTGGTATAGAGTATATGCTAACAGGATTTGTGTTTCCATCTACATATAGTGCAACCTCGATATTCCCTGACACATTACCTGACCCAACATTTTTTATGTTAGCTTGCACCTCTACACTGTTTCCCTCTGTTATGTTGGAGGGAATATTTATCCCTGTTACTGTGAGATCCGGCTTCTGTGATGAAGCGTATGCGCTGTGCACGTTAAACACAGCTACTGTCAGCATAACCAATGTGAGAGTAGTAAAAAGCCTATGCTTGATAGGATAAAAGCCTCTCATATATTCTCTCCCCCCATCTTCATGGGAAATAACTCTATAATTTACTAATCTATATTTCTACTTTTCTATTTAAAATTAAATTTAAAAGTGAGGGCTGTTGAAATAGGGTCGCTTACTTTGTATCCGACTATCTTTTTCTGATTATGATAAACACTGCAGCTACGACAGCTATGATTAACGCAGCAACTATGACAATTTGAGTCAACAGGTTTCCGCTCTCACGTGCATGGGGATAGTTTGTTGCACCATACGGCATATGACCATCAACGTATACGCTGCTGCTTCCATCGTACCTCAGTGGTTGAACATCACTGTGTTCCCAATGGTTAGCATCACTATATTCTGTACTTGGAACAAAAACCCTGAGATCAGGGTCACCAAAGAATACAACATTCTCTGCTGTATCCCACCACCACTGAGGAGGATCCGTTATGTAAAGAGTGCCAACGTGACTTATACCTCTTGTGTATGCTTCACCAACCGTGCAACCAAGAACTAAGTCTCTTGGTATACTCTGTCTCCACACTGCACCATACCATGAGGTTGGCCATGGGTCTTGAACTTGAAACACAGAACCATGTCTTATGAGAACAAGATGGAAGTAGGTGTTCGATGTCTGGCAGATACTTGTGATGAACCCCATGGAATGCAGATTTGAAAGCGAATCGTCCATCTCAGTTGCATTCCTGTCCCTGTATTGGAATCGAGAGAATAAAAGTGTACCGATTACACCATCATACAGGTTTTCAGTGTTAAATGGGTTGATGAAGGGAATCATTCTGTTGATGAACTCTCTAACAGGTTTTCTTGCAAGAACCCAGTCCATACCCATTGCAGGAAGCAATGGAACCCTAATGTTGGTGAATGGTATGAAACCTTTTATATCCATACTCATAGTGTCCGGTTCCTCAGTTGAACCAAGGCACCACTCGTAACCCCTCCACGGGTTTTCGTCTTTAGATGCACCAGCAAATGGTTTAACTATTTGAGCAAACAAGTTGTCAGCAAAGTTTGTGTCCCAAAACAATGTTTTACCACCATCGTTCTCAACACCATGTGAACCATGAATCCAGAGAAGAACTCCGCTGTTTAAATCGTTGGCAACCGCTGAGAAGTTGGTTGAAAAAACAGGCGAATATCCACCTTTTTTGAGGTAGAATGGTACAACCTCAGATTCAGTCATGTCTGGGAAGCAACTACCTTTTTTACCAGTGTATTTCTCACAAACCCCCTGGTCTATAGGGTTCATGGTTTCGTCTTCACCAGGGGTTAAACCATCAGCACACTGATATTTTGCTCCATAATATTTGCTCGCTCTTTCGTTGAAACGGTGTTTGTGTGTAACAAATGAACACAACACAGGATAGTCAAACTTGTCTTCTCCTGATTCACGTGTTATAACAAGGGTGTTTCCAAAGGGTTTTTTCAAAACCCCTGTAAACCTTCGTTCACTAACACTACCATTTATTAAGACAACCTTTCCATTTATAGCAGGGTTAACAAAGATTAATGCTGGGTAAAACACGGTTCTCGAAATCCAGTTTGCTGCATCTATGGGGGAACCGCATATTCTCCCAGGGTTTGCTACACCTGGGAAGATTCGATCCCATGGGATACCTACATCATATTGGTCTGCAACCGTTATTATGGTTTCCATCCCTTCTTTGTCGAAACCATAATCTTCAAGGAATCTGTAAATTCGTTTACCTGTTAGGTACATTTCAGCAACAGATGGCGGGTGATTGTATCTATCTGATGCGAATCTTCTCCAAAACTCGTTGTGCCATACTACTGCTGAGGAAAGTTCAGGGTGATTATCGATTATTAAAACAGGGCTTCCATGTTGTGCTGCTATGTATGCTGCTGGACCAATAAAGAGGGCACCTTTCTTT
>JAGGZU010000034.1 GCA_021161865.1 Thermoplasmata archaeon | reverse complement strand
CGTTTCCCATCCTGCATAGGAGCAATCAAGAACACATATCTATCACCAGCCATGACCTTCTCCATAGATCCTGAGTATGTCTCTTTATGCATTATTAAAAATAGATTAAGCAGAATCTACGGTAAAAAACTATTAAAAACCTTCTGTATAGAAAGATGAAAACAAAAAAGCAAAGGGAAACGATATTTCGCTTGATAATAATCCAAAATAAATAAATAGGGGTTTTACTTCACAAATTTCATGCTATTACAGGTCAGGTGCTAGGTGATGTACAAGGTAATTGAAAAAGAGATATTACATGAAAATCTGGTAAAGATGGAGATAGAGGCTCCTCTAGTAGCAAAGTCTGCTAAACCAGGTCAATTTATTATATTGAGAGTGGATGAAAAAGGGGAGAGGATACCTTTAACCATCGCAGATTTTGACAGAAAAAAAGGAACTGTTACAATAATATTCCTTGAGGTTGGTAAAACAACAAAAAAACTGGGAACACTTGAAGTCGGCGATTGCATAGAATCGTTCACAGGACCTCTGGGAGAACCCTCCGATATCAGAAAGTATGGTACAACTATTTGTGTAGGTGGTGGTGTAGGCATAGCCTGTCTTTACCCAATAGCAAGGGCTTTGAAGGAAAAGGGTAACCGAGTTATATCTATACTTGGCGCAAGAACCAAAAGTCTGTTAATCATGGAGAAGGAGATTGGAAAATACAGTGACGAATTGATAGTGGTTACAGATGATGGTTCTAAAGGTAGAAAGGGGTTTGTGAGTGATGCCTTAAAGGAGCTCATAGATAAGGGTGTTAAGGTAGATCTTGTGATGGCTATTGGTCCTGTTATTATGATGAAGGTTATCAGTGACCTCACCAAACCTTATGGGATAAAAACCCTTGTGAGTTTAAATCCGATTATGGTAGACGGAACTGGAATGTGTGGTTCATGCAGGGTCACAGTCAACGGTGAGATAAAGTTCGCCTGTGTTGACGGACCAGAGTTTGATGGTCATGGAGTGGATTTCGATAATTTAATGCTTAGAAACAACCGTTTTAGAGAGGAAGAAGGCATTGCGCTAAAGAGGTATATGGAAGAACAGTGGCAGTGTATAGGGATGGGAAAAAAGCATGGTGATAAAGCATAAGTATGAGATGCCCGAGCAGCCTCCCAAGGAGAGGATACATAATTTTGATGAGGTGCCTTTAGGTTATGATGAGGAAACCGCAGTTAAGGAAGCAGAAAGGTGTTTGCAGTGCAAACCTAAACCATGCACTAAAGGATGCCCTGTAGGAATCAACATACCCGAATTTATAAAATGCATAAGAGAAAGAAGGTTTGATGATGCCATCAAAGTTATAAAAGAAAGCAACTCTCTACCTGCGGTTACTGGAAGGGTTTGTCCCTATGAAAATCAGTGTGAAGGAAACTGCCTCCTTGGGAAGATTGGGGAGCCTGTTGCCATTGGAAGATTGGAAAGATTCGTTGCAGATTGGGAGAGAAAAAAAGGGGTTACTGTCCCTGAAAAACCACCGTCAACTGGGAAAAGGGTTGCAGTGGTTGGCTCTGGTCCAGCAGGTCTCACAGTAGCAAGTGAACTTGCTAAGAAAGGGCATGAGGTTGTTGTCTTTGAGGCTCTTCATGCACCGGGTGGTGTTTTACTCTATGGCATACCTGAGTTTAGACTTCCTAAAGAAATACTCAGCAGAGAGATAGATTACATTAAAAGATTGGGTGTTGAGATAAAATGTAATGTGGTTGTGGGAAAAACCATCTCCTTATCAGAGATAAAAAAGGAGTTTGATGCTGTTTTTATAGGAACAGGTGCAGGGTTACCAAGGTGGTTAAATGTTCCTGGAGAAAACCTTGCTCAAGTGTACTCTGCAAATGAGTTTTTGACTCGTGTGAACCTTATGAAAGCTTATCTGTTTCCAGAGTATGATACCCCCATCGCTGTGGGTAATAGAGTGGTTACTGTAGGAGCTGGTAATGTTGCCATGGACTGTGCAAGAACAGCGCTTAGATTGGGTGCAAAGGAATCCTTTATCATATATAGAAGATCAAAGGATGAGGCTCCTGCCAGGAGAGAGGAGATTGCTCATGCTGAGGAAGAAGGTGTTAAGTTCATGTTCCTCGCAAACCCAATAAGATTTATTGGGGATGATGCGGGAAACGTTACTGGTATGGAGTATGTACAGATGAAGCTTGGTGAACCTGATGAGAGTGGTAGAAGAAGACCTATTCCTATACCAAAATCAAATTCACTAATGCAGGTTGACACAGTCATTGTAGCCATTGGTCAGACTCCAAATCCTCTTTTAACCTCAGAATTGAAGGGGTTAAAGTTAGGGAAAAGAGGGAACATAATTGTTGATGATAATCAGCAGACCTCCGTCAAGGGTGTCTTCGCTGGCGGCGATATAGCCACTGGTGCTGCAACCGTTATTCTTGCTATGGGTGCCGGTAGAAGAGCTGCAGAGGCGATAGATGAGTATCTCAGAAAGTAAATTTCTAAGGTTTGATAAAAAGATTTATATAACGAAGGTGAATGCTTTCCCCTCAGTTTGGAGGTAAAAAGATGACTCAATCGTTTTATGAAAGCGTGCTGCAGCGGATTGATGCTACAGCCGAAAGAGTGAAACTGAACCAGGGGGTACATAATATCCTGAGGCAACCCGAAAGAGAGTTAACGGTTGCGATACCAGTTGTTATGGATGATGGTGACATCAAGGTTTTTACAGGGTACAGGGTGCAACATTCAAGTGTAAGGGGACCTTGCAAGGGCGGTATACGTTATCACCCCGATACCAACCTCGATGAGGTGAGAGCTCTTGCTACACTTATGACGTTAAAATGTGCTGTAGCAAATGTTCCATATGGGGGAGCAAAGGGTGGTGTTAGATGTGACCCATCTAAGCTCTCAAAAACGGAGTTGCAGAGGTTAACAAAAAGGTATACAGCCATGATTCTCCCAATCATTGGACCCCGACATGATATCCCTGCTCCAGATGTCAACACTAACGCTGAAACAATGGGTTGGGTCATGGATGCAGTCAGCATGTATGAAGGGCAGACCGTCTTAGATATAGTTACCGGTAAACCTATAGATCTCGGTGGTTCTGTTGGTAGGAGAGAGGCGACAGGTAGAGGCGTCATGCTCAACACTATGGAGATTCTAAAGAGGCTAAAAAAGAATCCGAAGGATACAAAGATTGCAATCCAAGGTTTTGGAAACGTTGGTTCTGTAGCAGCAGAGCTACTTGAAAAACAGGGTTGCAGGATTGTAGCTGTCAGCGACGTATCAGGTGGGTTGTATAGCCCTGATGGTATTGACGTTAAGAAGTTGATTGATTTTGTTTATGGCTCCCAAAAACGGCGGCTTCTCCAGAATTATGACGGATATGAGAAGATTAATAATGAGGAACTGCTTGAACTTGATGTTGATGTTCTCATCCCAGCTGCACTTGAGAATCAGATCACAAGCGACAACGTGGATAAGATAAAGGCTGAGATAATTGTAGAAGGTGCAAATGGTCCTGTTACAAAAAACGCTGACGATGTGCTTGCTGAGAAAGGAATTACTATAGTACCTGACATACTTGCAAACAGCGGTGGCGTTATCGTGTCGTATTTCGAGTGGGTGCAAAGCATACAATCCTTTTTCTGGGATATTGATGAGGTTAACAAGAATTTGAAAAAGATTCTGATTAAAAGTTTCAATGAAGTGTGGGAGATTAAGGAGAAGGAAAAGGTTACAATGAGGGATGCAGCCTTTATGCTTTCAATAAGGAAAATAGCAAAGGCTATCGAACTAAGAGGAATATTCCCATAAAAAAACAGAAAAGGAAGGTACAACGCTTTGGTTGTACCTAAAAAACCTCTTTTTTTATGCTGTTGACAGTGTTATCTCTATTGAAGAGACATTGGATGTTCTGCCTTCTTCGTTGGTGATGCTCTCTGTACCTATCTTTATATCCTTCACCTTTGCGTTTGAAACGAACCTGTTTCTTACGATCTCTGCTGTATCTACTGCCCTGCTTATGGCTCGACCTCTTGCTTTTATATTTACTTCTTTCGAGCCGCTATTGAACTGCGTCACTACGGCAAGCACATAGCTCATTGGCGCCTTATTTCCAACAAATATGGTGTTTTCTTCTCCAGTTGTCTTCTCTTCTGCTGTCATAACTTTTCCTCCCTGTATTTTCTAGATTTTTTGTGGAATACTTCAACGATTTACTGCTTTATAAAGATTTCGGCAGTGTTAAGAGCGGAAATAGGTTATATTTCTCTCATGACACAGCGTGTGTGTACTCATGAGGAGAACCTAAAAAACTGTCCCTGCACATATGAGTTTTGTGATAAAAAAGGGATATGCTGCGAATGCATCAGGTACCATCTAAGCAGAAACGAGCTTCCTGCCTGCTGCTTCCCACCTGATATCGAAAAAACATATGATAGATCCTTTGGAAGGTTTGTTGATGTGTACGCTAGGATGTGAATCAACCCAGCATCTGCCTAAGTTTGTCAACAACCACCTTAGGGTTTTTAGCAAGAATACGTATCATCGGCTCCTTCCCAACCGCTCCCTCATCCCATATCACATCTGGAATTCTACCGTGCTTTTGTATAACATATGCGGTTCCCCACTCCATTGTGGATTTTGCGTCTGCTGGTTCCTCCTCTCTGCTAAAGGAGTAAGCTGTTAGGTTTTTCTCCCTGATTTTTTCTATCAAATCAGGAGAGTACTTAATGTTCATTGCGCTTCTTATACTCTTGTTGAACTTCATTGCAGAGAGTATTGTTGAAGCCACATGCTTTGAGGCGCCGAACCTAAGTGTACCATAATATATCTCTCGTGCTCCTGCAACTATTCTACCATCAAGGGAACAAACATCATTTCTGTTTTTTGCGTTAGGTGCAGCATACCCAATGTTTATTCCCACCTCAGGTATAAGGTTCTTTGATAGTATCTTAGTTAATTTATGAAACGCTTTGTTCAACTCAAACCAAACCTGGAAACGTTCCGATGTTAACCCTGTGGGTGGGATATCTATAGCTATGTCTTGCGTTGTCTCCAGTAGCAATACATTGTCGAATCTGTAACTATTCCTCATCATCCCCCACAAAACGTTTTTTGATAACTCCACAGCATACTCCAACCTAAGGTTCTTTGCCAGATAACCCGTGATGAGTGAGGAAAACATGCATCCTGATCCATGAAAACTCTTCTGGCTGAGTCTTGGAAGGGAAAAAACCCTCTCTTTTTTTCCATTGAATAGTATATCCACAGCCTGTTTCCCCTTAAGATGGCCACCCTTTATAAGCACATTCTTTACTCCTCTATCCCTCAGGATTTCAGCCGCTATTTTTGCATCCTCAGTGGTGTTTATTTTAACCCCCGTTAACCTTTCAGCCTCTGGTATGTTTGGCGTAACAAGATGGATAAATGGCAGGAGTTTCTCCATTATTGCCCCAGTTAGGTTGTTTTTGGATAAAGTATCGCCATTGCTTGCGGACAACACTGGGTCCAAAACCACGTTTTTCGTCTTATACTCCTCGAGTAAGTCTGCCACACCTCTTGCTGTTTCTTCATCATAAAGCATACCTATCTTTGTTGCATCAGGTTTAAACCTTGAAAACACTGCTTCAGCCTGTTTTTTTATCTCCTCAACTGGAAGTTTATGTATAGAAAAAACCCTCTCAGGAGTTTGTGCGGTAACACAGGTAATAATGGCTGCTCCATGCACCCCAACGTAGTTAAACGCTTTTAAATCCGCCTGTATCCCTGCTCCACCTGATGGGTCTGAGCCCGCTATGGTTAATGCTATTTTTTTCTCCATCTAAACGGTTATAGAATAGTTGAGTTTATATGCGCTTCTATTGAAAAGAAACACCTTGCTTTGATGGTTTAATCAAAGTTATTTTAACTCCCCTGCCTGCAGTTGTTCTCAAAAACATTTTATTTAACTTATTCATCTAGATGACCATGAGATACAAAAAATTTGGCAACCGGTTTATTGTTAGACTTGATAGAGGAGAAGAGATTGTTGAAACTTTGAAAAGATTCTGCCAGGAAAAAGAGGTGAAACTTGGTTCCATCACTGGCATAGGGGCTACAAATAAAGCCGTAGTTGGACTTTTTGATGTTAAAAACAAAGAGTATCATAAAAAGGAGTTAACTGGGGCTTTTGAGATCGCACCATTGTATGGAAACGTTTCCACCAAGGATGGTGAAGTGTATCTCCATCTCCATGTCAACTTATGCAGTTCTGAACATAAATCCTTTGGTGGCCACCTTAACTCTGCTGTAGTCAGCGCCACCTTTGAAGCGTTTGTAGATGTGGTTGAGGGTGAGGTTGAAAGAGTGTTTAACAGAGAGCTTGGTTTAAACATCCTTAACATATGATACCAAGCTAAAGATGTAGAGAGGTTCGTTAGGTTTATATGGTGTTCTTAAATTCCACTCTCTGGAGTTGAAAGGACTTCTTTGGTTTGTTCATGGAGGTTAGTCGGATGGAGATAGTTGAAGCGAAAACTGGAAAAAAGATTCTTCTCCTTGGAAATGAGGCGATAACAAGAGGTGCTCTTGAAGCGGGCGTAGATTTTGCCACAACCTACCCGGGTACTCCTTCATCTGAGATTGCTGATACCTTTTCAGCTGTAGCAAAGTATCTGAAGAAAGAAGGAAAGGATGTTCCCTTTTATTTTGAATACTCAACCAATGAAAAGGTTGCCTTGGAGGTAGCAGCCGCTGCATCATTCAGCGGTTTAAGGGCTTTAACGTGTATGAAACATGTGGGATTGAATGTCGCCAGCGATGCCTTCATGACCTATATGTACGTTGGCTGCAAGGGTGGACATGTTATTGTTACAGCAGATGATCCATCTTGTCACTCCTCGCAGAATGAACAGGACAATAGATACTATGCGCTTTTTGGTAGTGCACCTATGCTGGAACCCTCTACACCTCAAGAAGCAAAGGATATGACGGTTAAGGCCTTTGATTTATCTGAGAAACTTAAACTACCTTTTCTCCTCAGAACCACGACAAGGGTTAGCCATGTACGTGGTCCCGTTAAAATCAAGGATTCTAGGAAACCAAAGGGCAAAGGGTTTTTTGAGAAGGATCCGATGCTTGTCACAATCCCTGAGGTGGCAAGGAAACGTCATCCTGTTCTCATTAAAAAAATGGAGGATGCCTTGAAGCTTTCAGAAAACTCTGAGTTCAACATAGTTATAGGGAAAAGCGACAGTGAGATAGGTGTGGTGGCGTCAGGTGTCTCTGTTCTCCATGCTCTGGAGGCTTTGGATATACTCGGCTTGGAGGCAGATGTTTTGAAACTTGGCTTTACAAATCCCTTACCCAAAGAGATGTGCAAGAATTTTCTGAGGAAACATAAAACCGTTGTAGTTGTTGAAGAGCTTGAACCGATCATTGAGAATCAGCTTAAGGAGATAGCCTTTGATGCAGGCATAAATGATGTTAAGATTTATGGTAAAACCAGCGGACATTTCTCAAGGCTTTATGAGTACAACCCAGATATTGTTGTGGAACAGTTTGCAAAAATTTTCAACCTCAAAAACCCACTTCCAGATACAAAAGAAAACCCTCTTTCTCTGCCTTCCCGACCCCCAGTTATGTGTCCTGGCTGTCCACATAGAGCGAGCTACTATGCCATGAAAAAGGTTGTTCCTAAGGATGTTGTTTACCCTACAGACATCGGTTGTTACACCCTGGGTAAGGCTCCTCCTCTTGAAGTGGCTGATGTTTTGTTGTGTATGGGTTCAAACGCTGGTATAGCAAACGGTTTATCGAAGGCTACTGACCAAAAAATCATTTCCTTTATGGGTGACTCCACCTTTTTCCATGCTGCATTACCTGCGATAGTTGATGCCGTGCATCACAACCATGACTGCGTCATCACGGTTTTGGATAATAGAACAACAGCCATGACCGGACATCAACCTCATCCTGGTACCAGCTTCGATGGAATGGGCAATCCCGCTAAGGCTTTACTTGTAGAGGATGTTGTGAGAGGGCTTGGGGTTGAGCATGTTGAAGTGGTTGACCCTAAAAACCTTAAGGAGACGTCTGAGGCTTTTAAACGCGCCCTTGAATTCAAGGGACCTTCGGTGGTGGTGAGTAAATCGCCATGTATTCTGCTTGAGCTCCATGATAAAAAAGAGAGAGGCGAACCCTTAGATATCTATCAGATAGATCAAGATGCATGTAAACGGTGCAACATTTGTATATCTCGTTTTGGATGCCCAGCATTTTACTTTGCTGAGGATAAAAGTGTGCATATAAACGAGGAACTCTGCAACGGTTGCGGTGTCTGCGTTCAGGTATGTCCATTTAATGCAATAAAGAAGGTAAAGGAGGTGACTCTATGAAGGAGAAACTAAACATTATTGTAACAGGTGTTGGTGGCCAAGGTGTTATAACAGCAGCTACACTCCTTGGAAAAACGGCTGTTGCCTCAAATGTTAACGTACTGGTTTCAGAGGTACATGGCATGGCCCAAAGAGGCGGTGTTGTTGACTGCACCGTACGGATGGGAAATGTTCATAGCCCTCTCCTGACAAGAGGTTCAGCTGATGTTATACTTAGCTCCGAACCCGTGGAGGCTCTGCGTCAGCTTGATAAAGTAAACGATGAGACCGTTGTAATCACCGATGTCAACCCTGTTATACCATCAACCGTTGCTGTAACGGGAGAGAAATACCCTAAGATTGAAGAGGTGTTTAAGGAATTGAAAAAACATTGTAAACTTGTAACGTTAGATGCTCATGCTCTCGCAGAGCAGGCTGGAAGTGTGCTAACAAAAAATGTTGTGCTACTTGGTGCTCTCTCAGCCCTTGACATACTTCCCTTCCCAAAGGATCTACTTTTGGATACAATAATCAAAAGCTTTCCTGAAAAATATGCATCTGTCAACAAAAAGGCTTTTGAGCTTGGCAGAGAAGCTGTTTTAAGTCAGAGAGAAGCATGATAGGGATATACCTCCTACTTGTAATTGCAAGTGTTCTTTTGGGAGGTTCATTTGTTGTGGTCAAGGATGCTACACTGGTGGTTTCGCCAATAAACCTTGCCTTTATCAGGTTTCTTTTCGCTTCGCCTATTATGTTGACCTTGCTTCTTGTATACAAAAAACCTAAACGTGTCGCTATAAGGGACCTTGGTTGGGTCGCATTACTTGGTTTAACCGGTGTCACCCTCCTCTATCTGCTGCAGTACACTGGAATATACCTCACCAATGCATCCAATGCATCGGTTTTAATTAACACCAACGTACTTTTTATTGCAATTCTTTCGACCATATTTCTCAAAGAGAAGATAAGTGTTAAAAGAGCTTTAGGTATTGCTACAGCGTTTTTTGGTGTATTCATAGTAACAGCGGGATACTCTTTTTCCATAAATGGAGGTGGACTCTTCGGCAGTCTACTTGTTGTTCTCTCAGCATTCTGTTGGGCGGTTTACTCAATAGTCGGGAAACACCTTATGCGTAGATACGATGATTTTACGCTTAACACCTACGCCTTTGTTCTTGGTACACTGTTTTTTCTACCATTCCTGGATTTAAACCAGATGGAAAATCTACTACTGGTAGACTTTTCAAAGGTATGGTTTTCTATCTTCTACCTTTCCATTCTCTGCTCAGCTTTTGGTTACACTGTATGGTACTATGGTCTTTCAAAGATGGATGCAAGTAAAACAGCGGTGTTTCTAAATCTTATACCACTCTCTGCAATACTATTCAGCGTGTTTTTTCTACATGAAGTTCTCACTATACAATTTATTATAGGTGCTTTACTAATACTCTCTGGTGTTTATATCACGCAGAAGGGTTAAAGATGGGGTTTGTATGCGTTGAATGCGGCAGAGAAGTTGGAGAATTATACAATGGTTTATGTGCAGAGTGTTATGTGAAGGGTAATAGGTTCACTGAGGTACCTAAGAGACTGCATATTGTTGTTTGTCCAAACTGTGGGGCAGTGAAATATAAAAACACTTGGAGAGAAGAAGACCTTGGAGCAGCGGTTAAAAGAGTGGTGGAAGGCTCTCTTTCTGTGTCTCAGGATTTAACAGAGAAATCGAGCTCCATCATCTGTAAACCTAAGGGTAAGAGCATGTACATCTGCAATGTCACCATTACAGGTTCGTTCAGAGGTGTAAGATTGGAGGAAAATCATTCCATTGAGGTGGTCGTTGGTAGAGAGCTCTGCCAACGGTGTTCTAGAAAAGAAGGGCACTATTTTGAGGGGATCCTTCAGATACGTGGAGACAGACGTTTGCCCACTGACGAGGAACTGCAGACGATAGTGGAGGAGGTCAGAGAGAACATCGCTGCCCTTCAGAGACAGGGTAAACAGGTTTTTATAACGGAGATAGTCCCCATCAGAGGAGGAGTAGACCTGTATATAAGCGACAAGGGTTTCACACAGAAGATGATGCAGATGCTGCATCATAGGTTTGGTGGTGAAACTAAAACAACTGCAAAACAAAGCGGGATGAAGAATGGGAGACAACAGTATAGGATGACTTATCTACTGAGGTTACCCTACTATCGTGACGGGGATTTTCTTGCTCAGGGAGAAAGGTTGTTTTATCTTAAAACTGTGGAGAGGGGCAAACCCAGGTTGATCGAGATGGAAAATTGGAGTGAAATCTCTATGGAGCCGAAGATGATGCGCTACTTGAAAACCGTTGGTGACAGTAAGATGATAAAGGAGGCTGTGGTGGTTAGTCAGAGTGAACATGAGGTGCAAATCCTTGATCCATACACCCTTTTAACAAGAGATGTTAGGAAACCGAAGAAAATGAAACTTGGAGAAACCGTTAAAATAGTCAAATGGCGGGATAGAATCTATCTTTTTCCATACGAAGATTTATAATTACCAAAAAGTTTGAGGGAGGTTATATGTGTCTAGCTGTTCCAGCCAAGATCGTTGCTTTGCGAGATAAGGATCACGCTGAAATAGATTACGGTGACGGTGTCAGGAGAAGCGTGAACATCTCTTTAGTGGATGCTGGGGTTGGTGATTTTGTGTTGGTTCATGCTGGCTTTGCTATTCAGGTTCTTGAGGAAAGGGAGGCTAAGGAGACACTCAGGTTATTTGAGCTTATGTCTCAAGGTGTTGGATAGGGATGTTTGAGTTTAGAGACAAAAGGGTTGCTGAAGGGATACTGTCCAGGTTAAGGGAAAATGATAAACCCCTTATGTTTATGCATGTCTGTGGTACACATCAGGATACTCTTGTCAGATATGGTTTGCAAAATCTTCTTTTGTCTTGCAACATTGAGATTAGACAGGGACCAGGTTGCCCTGTTTGTATAACAACAGCCAGAGAGATAGAGGAGGCTGTTACCCTTGTAAGAAATGGAAAAACGGTTGCCACCTATGGTGATATGACGCTTGTCCCTGGGATGAGGGAGTCCCTGCAGAGTATAAAGGCATCTGGCGGCGATGTCTACCCGGTTTATAGCGTGGAGGATGCTATTGATCTTGCTAGGAAAAAAAAGGATAAAGAGGTTGTTTTTATGGCTGTTGGTTTTGAAACAACCGCTCCCTCTACCGCAGCTGCATTGATGAGTAAACCACCAGAGAATTTTTCTGTTTTATGCTGCCACAGGGTTATTCCACCTGCTCTTGAGGCACTACTTGATTTAGGGGAAATAAGGATAGATGGTTTTATAGAACCTGGACATGTCTCCACAATAATCGGGGTTAAGCCCTATAGAGGTATTGGAGACAAGTACCATCTCCCTCAGGTGATAGCAGGTTTTGAACCGTTGGATATACTCACTGCAGTGCTCATGCTGTTTTTGCAGATAAAGGAAGGGAGGGCGGTGGTTGAAAACGAATACACTAGAGCTGTGAAGGAGGAAGGAAACTTGAAGGCACTTTCTCTCATGAAAGAGGTTTTTAGAGAAGAGGACGTGGAATGGAGAGGGTTTCCGGTTATCCCAAAATCTGGGTTAGTTCTTAGAGATGAGTTTGTGGAGTGTGATGCAAGGAAACGGTTTGAGGATGAACTTGCGGATGTCCAGGAGGTCGAAAGTAAACCCTCTGGGTGTAGATGTGATGAGGTGTTAAGAGGAGTTATTACTTCTAAAGAATGCCCTTTGTTTGGGAAAGCTTGTACACCCGATCATCCTGTGGGGCCTTGTATGGTGAGTAAGGAGGGTAGTTGTTACATAGAGTTTAGGTATGGGGGAGCATAATCTGACTAAATGGAATATAAAACTTGATTTTCCACTAAATTGGAACTTAAAACTTGCTTTTTCTGTTTTTACCAGAAAGACCGACACCGTGCTTGATTAGAGATGGAAAGTGGTTGAGGTCGCTAAGATTAAATGATAGATTGATACCAATCAAAGTTGAAATCAAAAATGGTTTAGAGAAACCTATATTAACAATTACTTCTACCGAAATTTCGATGGATGAGAAAAAAGAAATCGAGAAATTTGTACTAAATTTTCATGGTTTAGGAGATGTAAAGGAATTCTACAAGTTCATGGACAATGACGTCGTACTCAGGAGAATAAAAAGAAATCTTTATGGCTTTGGTAGAGCGGGCTTAATGTCTGCTACCGTATATGAAGGCATAATCAAAGCCATCATTCAACAGCAGATCTCCCTTAGGGTTGCCGAGATGATGACAGCGAAACTTGTGGAGGATTGTGGTAGCAGGATTTGGTTTG
>JAGGZU010000118.1 GCA_021161865.1 Thermoplasmata archaeon | reverse complement strand
TTGTACAACCAAATAGTTTAAGAGAAGAAAGATCAAAATCTGTGAGTTTTTGTAGGGTTTCTCTGGATTTAGGTCCCTGTATTGCAAGAATTACGAACTCTCTTGATACATCCTCTGCCTTTGCATCCAGTGAAAACTCTTCTGCTTTTTCATTTAACCATTGAGTTACTGTCTCATTCATACCTGCGTTGGGAATCAGCATGTACTTTTCTGGAAGATGAAGAAAGATTGTATCATCGATGATTGTACCATCCTCTCTTAGTATGGCGGTGTATTGTCCTCTGTATTCTCCGATCCTTGATGCGTCCTCAACTGTAGTTAAGGTAAGCAGTTTTTCAGCATCCTTTCCTTCTATCCACACGTTACTCATATGAGAAACGTCAAAAAGACCAACAGATCTCCTTACTGCAAGATGTTCGCTTTTTATTGAAGTATAGTATAGGGGCATGTAATGCCCTGCAAACTCCGTAAACTTTGCACCCAGCTTCTCATGGATATCATGAAGCGGTGATTTAATCCCCATAATTATCGAGCAAAGGTATCCACAAAGCAACCTTAAAAGTTTCTACAAAGTTTTAATTGCCGTTGTTTCTTTCCAACTGAAGATGAGCGACATACGGATAGAGGGAGTAATGAAGGAGGGAAACCGTTTATTCACAACAGTTACAGTTGGGCAATCTGAGAGTGTGTATGGTGAAAAAATAGTCCACAAAAAAAACAAAACTCTTAGAGCCTGGAACCCCTATCGGAGCAAACTCGCAGCAGCAATCCTCAAAAAAACAAACATACTGTGTTCAAAGGAAAACAAAATACTTTATCTTGGCGCAGCAACGGGAACAACCGTAAGCCACTTATCAGACATACTAATACAAGGAACCGTTTACGCTGTAGAAGTATCACCCTTTGCAATGCAGAAACTGATAGAGTTGAGTAAAAAAAGAAAAAACATATTACCGATACTTGCAGATGCTTTTCACCCAGAAAAATACCGGCACATAGTGCCAGAGGTTGACATTGTTTACCAGGATATATCGCAGAGAAACCAACTACAAATCTTCATAAAAAACATTGAAAACTATTTGAAAAAAAACGGTCAGGGTATCATAATGGTGAAAGCAAGAAGTATCAACGTAACCATGGAACCAAACAAGGTTTATGAGGAAATAAAACAAAAACTTCAACAGCAGAGTTACAAAATAACAGACTATAAAAAGCTGGATCCCTATGCCAAAGATCACGCATGTATAGTCGTTAGAAGGAGTTAGTATGGACATCAGGAAATTCTTGGTAACCCTAGCCAAAATAATTATACCTCCTACGATAGGGATATTTGCCCTTCTAGCCATAGGCTTCTCTCTAGATCCAGATACGAGGATGAAGTACTGGTATCTCTGCATGGCTTACTTCTTTCCTCCCCTTGGGAAGGAATCCGTAATACCTATAGGTATCGCAGGCGGTGATATATTCATCCCAATAATAAATACCCAAGTTCACATCCCACCCATCAATCCCAATGTAATGGCTTTTTCTGTGGCTCTTATAGATAGTGTGGTTTCCCTTTTCGTGGTCTGGAATTATGATCTTGTAAAGAAAATACCCCTGCTGGGAAGGTTTGTAAAAAAGGTTGAAGAGCTTGGCAGGAAAGGGAGCAAGGAGTACGCTTGGGTGAGACCCTTAAGGTTCACAGGTATAGTTCTCTTTGTAATGGTGCCATTCCAAGGATCAGGAGGTCTCGTTGGTTCCATACTGGGTAGACTCATAGGAATGAAACCCTGGGTCACATGGGTTGCAGTGACAACAGGTGCATTAGCAGGCTGCCTTTTAATAGCATACTTCGCTAACATTCTGAAGTCAATATTCATAAAAAACTTCATCCTTGGATTAGCCATAATCATAATCATGGTGATAGTTTTCGTACTGTATAAAATAGCCGTTAACAATCAAAAAGGTAAACCCAACAAGAAATAAAAAATAAGGAATGGTAAACCTATTTTTGTTAAAATAATACTCTTATTCCTAACCGCTGGACTCCAATCATAGTCATCAAGACGATAAAACAGAAGCCAACCATACTGAGAAAAAAAGGCAAACAAAGACATGGACAACAAACGGAGAAGAATCCTTGTTGAAAGCATCAACGTGCCGGTTTGCACATAAAAAGCGCCTATAACCAGGAAAAAAGCGGCTACAGCCATCTGCGCCTCATAATGCAACAAACCTTCAGCGTACAAACAAGTTACTGCACCAATCGCTGAAAACAGAAGAACCAGCCAACCCGCTGTGAAAGCAAGATAAAAGGCTATACCCAGAAGGACAACCACTGAAACAACAAGCAACACCTTAAGCACTGGTTTAGAAAAAGTCTCCCTTTTTTCAATATCATAATGATAGAGATCATGAATAGTGTGAGCAAGAACCCAATGCGCTAGGAAACCACCGACCATAACAAACAGCATGTTAAAAAGATTAAGAGAACTCACTGCTCCAGTGTCAACCGCTATAACCGAACCAAGAACCGGGAAAAGACCACCGGTTATAAAACTTGTAACAACAGTAAAAGGTGAAAGCATACCTTTACTTCCAATAGACATGACTATATCACCATGTTTATTGATTTAAGCATCTTGTTTATGAGATGTCTTGGCGCATGAGCAAGCATCTCCTTATAAACAGAGTCAGGAATCGTTGAATCTCTAATTAAATCTTCCGCTTTTTGCAGCCTATACTTTATCTCATTTACATAAAACTCCTTTATCTCCCTCTCATGTTTCAAAAGTTTTTTCTGAATCAAACGTTTCTCCATTTTACTAAAACCGTCACCCTTTTTCTCAACCCTGTTCAACAAAGGAAGAACAACACTGTCAAGCATCTCACCGTTCTCAAAATCAACAAGATCATCAGCAAGCTGATAAGCCCTACCAACCTCTCTACCATACTCTGTAAGCACATCAACGATTTCGCTATCAGCATGTGCTTCCAACGCACCAGCTCGACATGCAGAAGCAAAAAGAGAAGCGGTTTTCATGTCAATAATAGAAAGATAAATAGAAAAAAAATCCTTCGACAAACTTTTTTTCTTCCTGTTAAACTGAAGTTCTAAAAGTTCACCAGAAAGAGCCTGATTCCAAGTATCCACATAAAGTTTAACAAACTCTGGTCCATGATCAAGCGCTATATCACAACCCAAAGCAAGCATCTTATGACCAACAAGCAAAGCAGTACCCACACCCTCCCTCACATAAAGCGCGGGTTTACCTCTACGTTCAGTGTCCCTATCTATAATATCATCATGTATAAGCGATGAGGTGTGAGCAAGCTCAATACTAACCGTTCCCTCAACAGCTCTCTGATACTCTTCCTCAGTGTCTGCACCACCAGTGCATGCTTTAAAAGAAAGAAGGAGACTCATAGGACGAAGCCTTTTACCTCCCTCCAGTTGCTCAAGAATCTTCTCATTCTTAATCATCCTTTTAATAGCCTTCTCCGTGTCTAACTTACACTGCTCAAAAAAGCTTTCGATGCTATCTTCTATTTGTCGCATATTGACTCCCCCATAAGTGCGGAAGGGCTAATCATCTAATTTTTAATCCGTACTATAAATATTTTTGCAGAGAATAGATGCAAACACTGGTTTTAAAGTTTTTGTTTAAAAAACCAGTGGTAACAAGTGTCACTTCAACAAAAAACAGTGCAATATAGGTTAAACATCGATTTCCTCAGCTTTTTGAAACAAAATCTCACCGATCTCAATAATCGGTTTTATAGTGGCATTAGACAACTTGAATTTACAGTTTGAAAGGTATATAACACCAAAGTTACTTTTTCTTTCCCGCCTTCTTCTCAATCTTATAGGCAGCTTTCAACCTTTTCTTCTCCAACTTCAAACGAGTCTTCTCTGTCTTAAAATCAGCTTTACCATTAGCTGATACAGCTACTTTCTCTCTCCCTTTATCTTGTTTCAGAAACTCACCACTATACCTGTACGTTCCAACTAAAGCAACAGCAACATAAACAACCAGTAGAAGCAAAACAGGAACAAAAAACCAGTTTGGTAGAAAAAAAACATACCTCAACGCTATGAGTATAGAAAGAAAACCAAGACCAGCCCATGCATGATGCCTGTACCACTCATACCTTCCCACAGCACCGGATGCACACATGAATTCACTCCTCACATGAAGTACGCGTTAAGCACATACTGCTCAACCATACGTTGAGTATTAAAAAAGGATGCGTTAATAGCTATACAACTACGCATCGTCCTTATCCAATTATCTCTGTCCCCATAAAACTTGGGTAAAATCTTATTCTCAAGTTTACTGTAAAGATCCTCTCTGTCAGCATCATCATCAGACTCACTATCCTCCTTATGCTTAGCACCAATAGACCACCCCGTGATATTCTCAATATGCCCCTCAATCCACCATCCATCAAGGGTACTGAACTGAGGCACACCATTATGCGCCGCTTTCATACCAGATGTTCCAGAAGCCTCCATAGGACGACGAGGAGTGTTAAGCCACAAGTCAACACCAGCTACCAGCAACTGAGCCATTCTGATATCGTAGTTCTCCAAAAACACCATCTTAACAAAATCATTATTCAACTCACGTTGCGTTTCAACGATTTTACGTATAATCTCTTTACCAATCGTGTCCTTAGGATGTGCTTTACCAGCATAAATAATCTGCAAAGAACCCTTCTCCCTTGCAATACCCACAAGTCTATTGGGATCAGAAATCAAAAGATCAGGTCTCTTATAAGCTGTCTGTCGTCTCGCAAAACCTATGGTGAAGGCATCATAAACCATACCCACATTTGTTTTCTCATTAACAAAATCTATAAGACGTTTCTTAGCCTCCATATGAGCCTGCCAGATCTCCTTCTTAGGAATACTGAATGCAGACCTCAAAATATATGGATCGAACCTCCAACCAGGCATATACCTATCAAAAAGCTTTTTAAAAGGCTCAGAAACCCATGTTAAAGAATGAACTCCATTGGTGATAGAGTCAATAGAATAACCAGGGAACATCTCCCTAGAAACCTCACCATGTTTCTTCGCAACACCATTGATGTAATGGCTGAAAAACAAACCAAGCTTGGTCATATTAAGCCTGTTTTCAAAGGTTATATTAGGTATTATCTCCTCAGGCAGCATACTGCCAAGGAGGGAACGGGCCAACGTTAAATCAAACTGATCATGGCCGGCAGGAACAGGGGTATGCGTTGTGAACACACACTGTTTCCTAACATAATCAACATTCCTTGTTTTATTATAGAGCTCAAGGGTTAAAAGACTGGCATGCCCCTCATTCATATGAAACCTGTAAACCCCGGTGAAACCAAGCTCCTTAAGAATCCTGAAGCCACCGATACCAAGAACAATCTCCTGAGCAAGCCTATACCTGTTGTCTCCGCCATACAAAAACCTGGTTAAACTCCTCTCCCATTCTCCATTCTCAGGGAAATCAGTGTCAAGAAAAATAACAGGTAACCGGTAGCCTGAAACACCCTCAACGAGGTAATACCATGGTCTAATCTTAACAGGTTTACCTTCTATAGCAACACTGGTCTCCCTAGCTATCAACGTTAAATGCGATGCAGGAGAAAACTTTACAGGCATCTCCACCTGATTACCATTCTCATCAACCCTTTGATCAAAATAACCATCTTTAAACAGAAGAGTTATTCCAACAAGCGGAACATTAAGGTCAGCGCATGATTTAATGGTGTCACCAGCAAGCACACCAAGGCCACCACTGTATGTTGGAATATCCGGGTCTATACCGATTTCCATTGAAAAATAGGCAACCTTAGGATTGTACGGTAAAACACTTACTGTACGGACCTTTTCCTCACCACCAGCATCCTCAACCATCGCTTTCCAATACGTAAATAACTGTCCTCTTTTTATAGGATATGGTTTTTTCATGCTGCAAAGTGTAAAGAAAAAACGGAACCCAACAAACAGTCTTTACAATAATCCCTTCAAAGGCAGATGTCTCATCTCCTTAATCAACGCAGGCTTATTCACCAATCGCTTTTAAAAACCGTAACCTTTTAAAAAGATTTGGGATTACAACCTTACGTGGGAGTGTGAATGGTTATGAAGGCATTTGCAGTCACGTCAGTAGTGAGTTTTGTCACCTACCTCCTGCTTACAACAGGAAGCGGAGACCTATGGATGTGGAGCGCATCGGAGATAATTTTTGGTATAATACTGGCGCTAATAGTCGGTTTCATCGCAAGGAAAATCTTCATAAAAAACAGTTACAGGATGCTCAACCCGATTCGTTGGTTTAGAGGTCTTGTATACTTAATAGGACCATTTTTTATAGCTATGGCGAAGGCAAACCTAGACGTTGCTTACCGGGTGATAACTGGAAAAATACGTCCAGGTATCGTAAAAATATCACCTGGTTTAAAAACAGACCTTGGCATAACAATGTTAGCAAACTCGATAACATTAACACCTGGAACACTCAGTGTTGACATAAACAACGAAACCAACGACCTGTATATACACTGGATAAACGTGAAGGATGAGGCACTCAAAAAGAAGCCAAGGGACCCATCATACGTATGCAACGGTTTTCCGAAATGGATAAGGAGGATTGCAGAATGATAGAGGTTTTTATCATATCGGCTGCTGTTATTCTGATCTCCATAGCGCTCGCCTTTATAAGGCTGATAATTGGACCAACAATACCTGATAGAATCGTTGGGCTCGATACCATAAACACCCTGGTTATCGTTGGTATGATACTGTTCGGTGCAGCCTTCAAAGAAAGCATATACATTGATGTAGCCATAGTCTACGCGTTACTCTCCTTTGTCACCACCATGCTGGTTGCAAAATACCTTGAGGGAGGGAGGATGTGATGGTAGTGACAATAATCATCTACACAATGCTTGCGATAGGTATCTTCTTTAACCTCCTTGGTTCGATAGGTTTACTACGTTTCCCAGATGTGTACACACGTTTACATGCTGGAACAAAATGTACAACCTTTGGATCCATGTTTCTAACCGGTGCAGTCATAGTATACGGTTTAAAAGAATGGTACCTTCATCCAGTGGCAGGCTCCTCTATAATGCCGTTACACGTTTTCATCGCGTTAATAGCAATACTTGTGACAAACCCAACAGGTGCACATGCTATAGCTAGAGCGGCGCACAAAAGCGGTGTTCTACCGGTTAATGCGGTTGTCGATGACCTCAAAGAAGATACAACCAAAGAAAAAACAAAGAAGGCAAAGGAGGCGAAAAAATGATGTTTGAGGTTCTTCAAATCGTGGTTCCAATTCTAACGGTTGCCGCAGCAATAGTCGCTGTTTACTTCCGTGATTTACTTTCAGCGACAATAGCTCTTGCTGCGATGAGCCTGCTTCTCTCAATGGAGTTTTACATTCTGCAGGCACCTGACGTGGCGATAGCGGAGGCAGGAGTAGGTGCTTGTTTAACAACAGCTATACTAATCTTTTCTATTAAAGCAACAAAACGTATGGAGGATGAAAAATGAGGAGTCGAGACGCTGTTGCTTTAATCGCGTTGGTGCTGCTGGGTTCATTCATGATAATGAGCGTTCTACCGCTGGCGAACATGATTAGGCCCTTCGGTGAACCAGTTAACCCTGAGATGGATGACTACATCATAACCCACGCCCAGAATGAAACAGGTGCAAACAACGCTGTAACAAGTGTGGTGTTTGACTACAGAGGATTCGATACCCTTGGAGAGGCAACCGTGCTGTTTACTGCGGTTGCAGGTGTAATACTGATCTTAAGGAGGTATGCTCATGGATGAGACATCAAAAATCATAAAAACGGTTTCATCGGTCATGTTTCCATTTGTAACAATCTACGGTTTATACGTTATACTCCACGGTCATCTAACCCCTGGTGGAGGCTTCCAAGGAGGAGCTATAGTTGCATCAGGATGTGCACTACTTGTTGTAGCCTTCGGCTCAGATGCTATAGCCAAAAGGGTTAAAGAAAGTCAGCTTTCACTGCTTGAAAGCATAGGTGCACTCGGTTTTATCTCACTAGCGTTTGTTGGTATAGCAACCACCTTCTTCTACAACAGTCTTGCTGGAACCAAATTTTTGTTTGGAAGGATACCTCCCTATGGTTCAAACCCTGGCTACCTCAGCAGTGGTGGGTTATTACCTCTTATGAACCTCGCCGTCGGTACAAAGGTTATAGCTGGTTTATTTGCGATAGTTTTAATCCTTGCAATTGCAACCAGGAAAAAAGGAGGTAGAAGCAAATGATATACAACATACCCTACATCGCGGTGATAATTCTAATCATGGTTGGTTTATATGCTGTTGTCTTCAAAAGAAACATCATAAAAATGGTTATGGGTATAACGATAATTGAAAGCGGAGTAAACCTTTTCCTGGTAACCCTTGGTTACAGGGCTGGAGGTGTCGCTCCCATATTCACGAATCTTCCAGAGGAGAGACAGATACCAGGTCAGCTTGTGCTTCCTATTCCTCAAGCACTCACCCTGACAAGCATCGTTATAGGTGTTGCGGTTCTTGCTCTTATGCTTGCCCTGGCTATTCAGATTTATAGGCAGTATAAAACACTTGATGTTACAAAGATAAGGAGGTTGAAGGAATGAACAGCATAATTACACACTCTCCAGCCCTCCTTATTGCTATCCCATTGTTTGCTGCGTTCATAACACCGTTGCTAAGCAGAATCCATCGCCGTGCAAGAGACGGCTTTGTTTTAATAGTCCTTGCAGCAACAGAACTTCTTGCTTTACTGTTGGCACAGGACATATATGCCAATGGTATAAGGAAATATGTGTTTGGTGCAACTCTACCCTCTCTCACGCACCCAGGCACCATGTCTATACCAGTGAGGATAATATTCGAGATAGATGGGTTAAGTATCTTCATGGTTTTGATTAGTTTAACAATAGCCTTTGTTGCAACAGTCTACTCATCATCGTTCTTCAAAAAAGAGGATGGGCTGGATAGATACTACACTCTTCTACTCCTTGTAACCGTTGGAATGGTTGGAATGGAGCTCACCGGCGATCTTTTCAACTTCTTCGTTTTCCTGGAGATAACCTCGATTGCAAGCTGTGCACTTATAGCGTTTTGGGTAGACAGAGGAGAATCCCTTGAAGCCGCGTTTAAGTATATTGTGATAAGCTCCATAGGTGCACTTTTTGTACTCATGGCAATCGGTTTCCTATACGGGCAGTATGATGCGTTAAATATTGCAGCTCTTGCAAACAGTATACAGTTTACCTTCATAGACAAGGTAGCGCTTGTACTGCTTCTTGCAGCACTCACAATGAAGGCTGGTATAGCACCGATGCACATGTGGTTACCAGATGCTTATGGTGAGGCGCCACCATCTGTGACCATAGCTGTTGTTGCAGCCACCCAGGCAAGCCTGTATGGTGTGTTAAGGGTGTGTTTCACGTTATATGGCAAAGGGCTTAGGCTCAACATGGCCGCCGTTGGGTGGACACTGGTTGGACTGGGACTTCTAACCATATTCATAGGTGTCACAATGGCTCTTGTTCAAAGAAGTTTGACCAGAACCATAGCCTTTGCCGCTGTTGGAGAGATAGGTTACATGGTTATAGGAGCAGGTACTGCACTTGCAGCTGGTGCACAAAACTTTGCAACCGTCGCTTTAAAAGGAGGAGTGTTTCACATATTCAACGATGTCCTTGATATAGGGCTTCTCTTCCTAGTAGCTGGAGCCATAATATACGCTACTAAGGAGAGGGATTTGAACAATCTTGGAGGGCTTGCAAAAAGGATGAAGTACACAACGGTGTTCTTCCTAATAGGGTTGCTGGCTGTAGCAGGTATGCCACCACTGAACGGTTTTGCATCAAAAATCTTGATTTACGAGTCAACCTATCAGCTAAACCCAATTATATCCATAATAGCGATTCTGTCAAGCATACTGTTGTTGGCGATATTTGTCAAAATATTCTACTCACTTTTCCTTGGACCCGAGCTTCCGCATCTCAGAGATGTTAAGGAGGTACCTAAGGGGATGCTTGTAGCCATGGCCATACTCGCCACACTCATCATAATCTTTGGCTTATTCCCAGGTTACGTGCTTCAAACAATCGTCGATCCAGCGGTTGCAGCGCTCAGCAACCCAACCAACTATATAAACGCAATTTTAGGAGGTGCATAGGATGAACCCCTTTGTTCCAATAGATACGGGAAGTGGTTTCTGGAACCCACTCATATGGGTGATAGTTTTCATCATAGCCCTCTTAATCGTTTACGTCATAAGGGGCTTAGGTAGAGGTGATTACAAGAAAAACACTGGGCAAACAAAACCCTTCTTATCTGGTAACGTTGTTGAAAATGATGAACAGCTACATGTTAAAGGAGGAAACGTTTACTGGGGTTTCACTGAAGCATTCAAGGGATATTATAATAAAATAAAAAGTATGCACACAGGCGATACAAGAGACTACGTTCTCTGGTTTCTGGTTATGATGGTTGTCTTCTTTGCTGTTGTTCTGGGGGTGATGTAAGAGATGGTTCTTCCAAAATCCTTTAAACGTTCACTATGGGTCTTCCACATAAACACTGGTTCATGCAATGGCTGCGACATAGAGATCATAGCCGCTTTAACACCAAGGTATGATGTTGAAAGGTTTGGCATAAAACTGGTCGGTTCACCAAGACACGCGGATGTATTGCTTATAACAGGTCCAGTTACCAGACAAATGGTTGAAAAAGTGAAAACAGCATATCAACAGATGCCTGAGCCAAAGGCTGTTATAGTCGTTGGCAACTGTGGCAGCACAGGGCACACCTTCCACACATCCTACAACCTGGTTGGACCCGTTGATACTATCATACCGGTAGATGTCTATGTTCCAGGTTGTCCACCAAGACCAGAGGCGATTATAGATGGGGTGGTGAAGGCATGGCTTAAACTTGAAACACTGGAGGCTAAAAGATGAGTAAAAAACTGTTGACCCCTGAAGAACTAGTGAAGGATTTAAAACAGGCTTTTAAATCAAAAATCAAGGATGCAAAGATAGAGCGAAGGGCTGTGGGGGTGAAGAAAAAGGAAAGAACAGCCTTGTGGTTAAAGGCTGATAAGGAGAGTTTACATGACATCGTTAAACACCTCAAAAACTATGATTATCCTCACCTTGCTGTTGTATCAGGTAATGACCTCGGTAAAACCATTGAACTTATCTACCACTTCACGGTCTACTACGGCAACCCCCTACAAGAAATACTGATAAACATATCGGTTGAGCTTCCCAAAGAAAAGCCTGTTATTCCCACGATAACAGATATTATACCTGGAGCGCTTGTGACTGAGAGAGAAAAACAGGAGATGTTGGGTGTAAAGATAGAGGGTATACCAGATGGTAGAAGGATATTCTTACCAGATGATTTCCCAGAGGATGTATACCCATGGAGAAAGGATGAAAAGGGTCCGCAGAAGATGGTGAGAGACCTCTATGAGGTGAAAAAATGAGCAAAATGAGCTATTCAATACCCATAGGTCCCATACATCCCGCACTCAAGGAACCTGTTATGTTTGAGTTTGAGATAGAGGGAGAAAGGATTGTAGGTGTGGATTTCAAGGTTGGTCATGTGCACAGGGGAATAGAGTGGATTGGTACCCAGAAGAATCCTCTGCAGATACTGCCAATAGCTGAGAGGATATGCGGTATCTGCAACATCAGTCATCCAATAGCGTTTTGCATGGCTACTGAAGAGGCTGCAGGCATAGAGGTTCCTGAGAGAGCGCAGTACATTAGAACGATAACGGCTGAGCTGGAGAGGATTCACTCCCACATGCTGTGGGCTGGTGTTGCGGCACATGAGATAGGCTTTGATTCCGTTCTCTACCTTACATGGCGTGTCAGAGAAAAGGTTCTTGACCTCATAGAGTACCTCACAGGCAACAGGATAACAAAGGCGATGTTTACAGTTGGTGGGGTTAGAAGGGATATAACCGAGGAGCAGTATCCTAAGATAAGAGAGGCGCTTAACTACTATAAGGAGATGTTTAACAAACTTAAACACGTTTTTCTGGATGACAAAACTGTTAGGATGAGAAGCAGAAACTGTGGCGTGCTGACAAAAAAAGAGGCTTTAGAGCTTTGCGCTGTCGGTCCAACAGCGAGAGCAAGTGGCGTTAAAAAGGATGTTAGAGTGGACCATGCCTATGCTGCCTACGGTGATCTAGACATAAAAACGGTTACACCAGATGCTGTAACAGGTGAGGCTAAAGGCGATGTGTATGATAGGATCATTGTGAGGTTGCTTGAGGTTGCTCAATCTGTTGATATTATAGAGCAATGCATCGACAACATGCCCTCTGGCGATCTTGTCACTGAACCAAAACCTGCTAAACTACTTGCTTTGCTTAGAAAAGCTGTTGGTGAAGGTGTTGGACGTGCTGAGGCACCAAGGGGAGAGGTGATACATTACGTTAAACTAACAGGCGAAGAGCATCCCTACACGTGGAAGGTCAGAGCGCCAACGTATAATAATCTTATGCCCTGGATACCGATGCTGATGGGTGAACAGATTGCAGATATACCGATTGTTGCAGCATCTACAGACCCGTGTATGTCATGCACCAACAGGGTTACGGTTGTTAAAAAAGGTAGAGTAGATATACTCGACCATGAGCATCTACATAAACTCAGTGTTGAAAAAACAAGGAGGTTGATGCAATGAGTTTGGTTGAAACGATGGAGATTGTTTTATGGGCGATCCTTGGAACCATTGGTGTAGCCGTGTTTGGTATATTTGTTGGTTTGCTGTACAAGGGTATAGATAGAAAACTTGTTGCGCATATGCAAGCCAGGTACGGTCCACCTATAAGGCAGCCGTTCTGGGATATGGTTAAACTTTTTGTCAAGGAGACTGTGGTTCCAGAGCATGCTACACCATGGTTATTCAACTTGGCACCCATTATAGCTCTTGCAGCGTCAATAGCTACATTGCTTTACCTGCCAATAGGTGGCTTTCAACCCATACTGTCTGGTGAAGGCGATCTGATACTGGTGCTTTATCTGCTGATAATACCCTCTTTAGCCATGGTAATCGGGGGTTTCGCATCAGGTTCACCATATGCTACAGTGGGTGCACAACGTGAAATGGTGTTGATGATGTCCTACGAGTTTCCGCTTGCAATAACCATTATAACCATAGCCTGGCAACTTAAAAACACCTTTGCCGATCACCCATTTTCTTTAGCGACCATATTCTCTCAACCTGTCTGGGGTACAGTTGGTATCGTTGGTTTACTTGGTTTCATACTTTTGTTGCTTGTGCTTTTACTTGTTACCCCTGGTGAGATTTCGAAGATGCCCTTTGATGCACCTGAGGCTGAGACTGAGATAGCTGGTGGTTTACTTGTTGAATACTCTGGGAGAAACCTTGGTTTGTTTTACCTAGCTGATGCTGTTAAAACCGTGGTGATGGGTTCTCTCATTGTGGCGATATTCTTTCCTTACAACCTCTCAACTATCCTTGGTATTGGTGGAATTATGGCGCCTGTAGTGGATGTTGTGTTTTACTTCATCAAACTTCTACTGGTGATATTATTTGCTGTAAGCCTTGTACGTGTTGCGGTGGCAAGGTTGAAGATAGACCAGATAGTTTACACATACTGGATACCACTCACGTTGATGAGTTTGATTGGGCTGCTGCTGATAATGTTTGACTCAACCTCTTTGTTTCACATCTCTCTGGGGTGGTAAATGATGAGATTTTCGATGATACCTGAGCTACTTAAACAGCTCTTCAAGAGACCTTTTACAAACCTTTTCCCTGCGAAGTATGCCCCCTCGTCACCAAACAAGTTTATGGAGGCTGTTAAAAAGGGTGAGGTGAGGATAAATCCGCCCGTTGAGACTCCACCGGGTTTCCGTGGAAAGATAACCTATGATAGGGATAAATGCATAGGCTGTCAACTCTGTATAAAGGTCTGTCCCACCAATGCAATTGAGTTTATACCTGAGAAGAAGAAGATAAGGATATATGTTAACAGATGCACATTTTGTGCTCAATGTAACGAGATATGTCCAGTCAATGCTTTAAGTATGAGCAATGAGTTTTTACTTGCAACTACTGACCGATTCTCTAAGGAGCTTATCGTGGAGTAGATTTATTTTTTTACAACGGATTTCAACACCTTGTACTGGAATACACCGCTTATGATTATGTTGAGGTAGTAGGTTATAAACCGCCACAGGACTATGAACACTCCAAGTATGGATACATTTACGAAACTGCTGAATAAGGCTGAAGCTCCCAGCTCTGCGACACCGCTGCTTCCAGGCGTTGTCGGTATCATCACTATTATCTGCAGCAGCACCTGGGCAGCTATCGACTGAATGACAACAGGTTTATGTCCTAAACCAAGTAGTATGCACGAGGGGACAAGGAAACCCACAAACCATGAGGTGGCGGTTAACAAAAAAACTGTCAACATTCCTTTTACGTTTCTTTTTTTGAAAATCAGCGTCCCTCCACGGTGGAATTCGTCAACAAACTCTTCTATTCTTTCAATCCATCCAACCTTTTTTTTCTTTATTTTTCCAAACAATCTCGACAACATCTTTTTGGATTTCTCTGGTCTAGCAACCGCGTAAAGGAAGAAGGATACACCTGCCACAAAAAGGATTATACCAATTATCAACCCTGTCTTCACCTCTTTTACGTCAATTAGGTACTGGAATACTGTAAGGGCGAAGGGAACCGTTGCAAGTATGAATATTGCATCGAAAACTCTTTCACCTAAAACAACGGCGGTTGCACATCCTGTGCTGAGTCCTTTTTTTGCAAGTAAATGAATCCTCACCGGTTCACCTCCAGCCATTGACGGTGTAACTGCTGCGAGGAAAAGATTTGCTATTACGATACTAAAGCCTTCTCTTACACTAATCCTCTTTTTAGGTTCTACCATTCTCGCCATAACGGATATACGTGTTCCCCAGATCAGCCATGCAAGTATTTGAAAGAGGATGGCAAGTAAAAAAAACTGTGGTTGCACCCGCATAAGGTAGTATATGGTGTTTTTGTTTACAGTGAAGAACAATACTACAACTATTACAATGAGGGAAAACAGTAGAGAAATAATAAGCAATTTTATGTTCCTTGATTCCATGGTTTTTTCTTCCATGACAAACAGGCTATTTTT
The DNA here is from genome assembly GCA_021161865.1 of Thermoplasmata archaeon. GTDB lineage: Archaea > Thermoplasmatota > E2 > DHVEG-1 > B18-G2 > B91-G9. The sequence continues at coordinate 18,494 of JAGGZU010000118.1, read as the reverse complement.
AAACGAGTATATCTTAATTGTGATATTTTCTGAAGAAGACTCTAAGCGATTTTTTGCCTCTGTGTTTTCAGTTAAAAGGAGAGTGAAAGCATTGATAGACAGATGCCGAAGATGAGAACCGTCAATGCGATGAAGCCATTAATCAGTGCAAGGAACCAGAAATTCATTGCATCCTTTTTACTTGAGATGTATTGAAAGAAGAACCCAGCTGGTATTTTACCGTTTTCTACCAAGCGCATGGTGTAGAAGGCATATAGGGTGCCGAGCGATACTATTATTGTGCCGAGGGTTAATGTTAACACGTTCATGTTTACACCTCTTTTTTATATAATTACGTTGGGGATACTAATATATAAATTTTATTTAATATATCTATCTATATCTATTTTTGTCTTTGGTAACATTTTTTAGCTAACAAAACATTTAATCTACTTAGAGGTGTATATGATCAAGGGGAGAATAGCCAAAACAGCTGCAGCTTTAATCCTAATTCTCCTAATTTCGACAATGCTTCTGCCAGCAAACGCAGAAAACACAGTAAAAAAAACCAAAACCATCAACGAAACAAACGAGACGATGAAACTATGCTACATCAAAGTAGAGTTCTATGGAAAAACAACCGATCTTTGGCTTGAAATACCAGGAGTATACCCATACATATTCGCATCATCAAGAGACCCTGGGACCAACGGTGTAGTGGCTGAGGTGACAATGGTGTGCCTAAACGGGACAACAATACAACATACGTGCACAAACAACATCAGGTTACACATGTTCGGCTTCATAGGTTGGAACACACTGACACCGGTTTTCGACATAGATGGCGGCATTATCTCAGGTGTAGCATTGTTCACCATATCCAAACTCAACTAATGCAACGTTTTTCAACAACCGCCCATATTACAAGTACATGCTCAAAGGAAAAAACGCCATAGTAACAGGTGCATCCAGAGGGATAGGAAAAGTAACAGCTAAAACCTTAGCAAAAAACGGCGCATTCGTAGGAATAAACTACAACAAAAACAAAAAAGCAGCTGAAGAGACACTCAAAGAGATACAAAACAAAGGGGGAGAAGGAGTTTTACTCAAAGGAGACGTGTCATCATCAGACGATGTAAAAAACATGATAGACCTTTTTTTAAAACAAAAAAGAAACATAGATATCCTCGTTTTAAACGCAGGCATATACAAAAGAAACAAATTCATACAGCTAAACAGAGAGGAATGGGACAAAACAATAGATGTCAACCTAACAGGTTGCTACAACGTATGCAAAACAGCACTACCACACATAAACAAAGGAGGGAGCATCATATTCATATCCTCACAGCTAGCCTTCCGCGGAACCGACCATGGTGCAGATTACGCAGCCTCAAAGGCAGGTGTACTTGGTTTAATGAGAAGCTTGGCTTTAGAACTTGCACCAAATATAAGGGTAAATGCTGTAGCGCCAGGAACAATAGACACAGACATCATCGCCTCATATACTAAGGAGATGAGAAAGAAAAGAGCAGAGGAAATACCGCTAAAAAGACTGGGAACATCCCAGGATGTTGCAAACGCGGTTCTATTCCTTGCATCCAACCTCTCAAGCTACATAACAGGTGAAACCATCAACATCAACGGTGGCCTATACATACATTAAATTTTAATACACTGCACATTATACTAAACACAGAGGAGAGCACATGGTTGAGATAGATGATATTGAAAAAAGATTCCGTAAATTCAGAAACGACTTTTGGGAGGACGTAACAGAGATAAACGCTGGAGAAAGCAAGCTAAACACCGATGAAATAAAAACAAAAATGACAGAAAGCGAATACTTCAAAACCATTAAGGCATTTGCAGAAGAAAGAGGATGGAGTGTTGTCCCAAAGGACTTAACCTTAGCTGTACAAAAAGAAGGTGAGGAGAAAACCGTAGAGGTAACGCTTGTGGACACCTTCGAGGAGAACAAGCTGTTCATCCAACCTTGGAGCAGGGTTTTGCAGAAACTTGAAAACCTAAACAAATGAGCTGATTAACATGGTAAAAATAGACATAAGCATAGAAGGAGAAAATCTGTCAGAAATAGCGACCGAACTGACGAAAATACTTGGAGAAGCGTTAAAAACAAACAGGCCACTTATCCGAGAGATACTGAAGGCTTTTGGAGAAGAAGCAATCAGTGTTCTAATGGAAAGAAAGATGCTTGAACGAGGAGCAAAACTGTACCGTGAAATAATAGAGGAGATAAACTGGCAGTACAAAGAAGAAAAATCAAAATAAACCTGGAGCAACCACGAGATTCACAAGCATTCTTTTACTAACCTCATCAGCCTTCTTGTTACCACTCAACAAGGATGCAAGCCTCAAAGCAAACAGCAGAGCAGTTGCAGGACCCCTACTTGTTATGATTTTACCATCCTGAACCACCAAACCCTCTTCAAACAATGCTCCTGCGTTCCTCAACTCATCCTCCATACCAGGATATATCGTAGCTTTTTTACCCCTAAGTACACCAGCATCAGCAAGCACAGCAGGAGCTGCACAGACAGCAGCAACAAACCTACCTATCTCAAAGGCCTTTCTAACCAACTCCAAAACCCTTGGATCATTACGCAGATTCACATAACCAGGAGATCCGCCTGGTAAAACAACCGCATCATAGTCATCAACCACAACATCATCTATCTCCACGTCTGGTATCACATTTACACCATGGGCACCAACCACAGGTTTACCGTCAACGCCAACAACATCAACCGCCACATCACATCTCCTCAAAACATCCACAATGGTTAAAGCCTCAACCTCCTCAAAACCTTCTGCCAGCAACACAGCTGCCTTACTCATAAATCATCACCCAAGACATGTAGTGAAAAAGAACTATAAAACCTTTTAAACCACACTACTATAAAAACACGAGACCATGAGGACAATGAAGGTAACCTCTAAAGAAAGAACCCAGCTCATAGACATAACCTACGAGGTACAAAAGATAGTGGATGAATCAAGGACAGAAAACGGTTTACTCATACTCTACGTTCCACACACAACAGCCGCTGTAACGATAAACGAGGGCGCAGACCCAAACGTACAAAAAGACATCGAAAAAACACTAGGCAGGCTTATCCCAAAAGATAACAACTACAGCCACATCGAAGGCAACAGTGATGCACACATCAAAGCAAGCCTGCTTGGAGCCAGTGTCAACATACTGATCAAAGAGGGGAGACTACTGCTTGGAACATGGCAAAGTATATTCTTCTACGAAGGAGACGGACCAAGAACAAGGAAAGTGTATGTTGAGATTATACCAACTCGAGGGCTATGATTATGTTATACTACATACATGGTTACCAGTCAAACCCAAACAGTAGAAAAGGCATACTGTTCAAAGAAAAACTTGGTGTAGTGCCAATAAAGTACAGGGACTGTAAACCAGAGGATCTGGTGATAAACGATTGTTTGGATAGAATCAAAAAAATAGTGGAAAACGACAAAAACATTACTTTAATAGGGTCGTCACTCGGCGGCTACTTAGCAGCAGAAACAGCCTATGAGCTACCAACTGTAGAACATATAATCCTACTTAACCCCGCAGTATTCCCACCCGATACACCAGTGGACCAAATTGGTTTACCGCCAAGGATTGCTGAGGAAATGAGAGACAAAAAACTCTACGAGGAAAAGATACCAGCAAAGGTTACCATACTAATGGCAACAGACGATGAGGTAATACCAAAAAAATGGGTAATCGACTTTGCTATTGCCCAGGAGGCAGCCACACTCTTTTTACATGATGACCACAGGTTTACCAGAAATCTGGAGAAACTGCCATCAATAATTAAAGAGATAACAAAAACAGGATTAATCTAAAGAAACACCAAACTCAAGAAGCTTTTCACCCAACAAAGGATCATCCAGCACACTCAGAACCTCCTGCTCACTCGAAAAAGGTCTGCCCTGAAGAATCCTCAAAGCCCTTTTTTTACCAACACCTGGTAACGCCTCAAGTGTTTCCCTAGGAACGGAGTTAACGGGCAGAGGATATGGAACGGCTGTTAAAGACCTGTAACCATGGTCCACAACCTTAACATCCATAAACCTTCCAAGACTAAACCTGCCCGGTACACCAACAAGAAGAGGATAACTACCAATCTGCCGCGCAAAGGTTGTGTTACCCCTATAAAGTTCGGTGTATACATCTCTCAGAACCGTGCCAACCGGAACAACCCTTCTAAGCATCGGCCTATCAATGTTCTCCCTGACCAACCTTTTAAATCTTTTAAAAAAAACCTTATGTTTCTTGACAAGTCTCTCACCGACCTCATACATCCTTGTTCCAGGTAAAGGCATAACCTGACGCAGGTTAATCCTCCTAACAAGTAAATCCTCATCAAACAACCGTTTAAGGAAATCATAATCATACTCAAAGGTTTTCTTACTCTCACCCTTTAAACCAAAAACAAGGTTTAAACCAGGGAGAAGCTCTGGGAGACCATTGTATCCTCTACCTCTTCCAACCTCGTTGATCAACCTCACAGCCTCAACAGCATCATCAAAACCCACTTTTAGATTATTCCTTTTAATAACCTCGGGATCAATGCTTTCGATACCAAAAGCTGCAACATCGCCAGGTGTATGATACCTTATTATACTCTTTGCAATACTTCTACACTCCTCAGGATATCTTGTTATAACACCAGGGTTTGCATTATCTATATGCAGTGTTTTTATACCTGGAGTTACAGCCCTTATTCCACTGAATAATTTCTCCAAAGCATCAGGATTTGGTTTGGGAAACTCCAGCTCCCCAACACCTTCACTCATATATGAGAAGACGCAAGGTTGATTACCAAGGCGAAAATGCCTGACACCAGCCTTATACAAAGATGCAACCTCATCAACAATATCCTCAATCGGTCTAAAATCAGGTAACCCCTTCAAAGGTTCGCTGCAGAATGAACAACCACCGACCACTGCTCTAGGGCAGCCACGATAGGTTTCAATCTCGGCGATAATATAATCTGGGAAGTTTGGATGCTGTTCAACAACACTTGCTCCTCTTATAGCAAACTCTCTTATCTCATGTGCGGAACCTCTAACTTCCGTGGGGTCAACAGCAGAGGCATCAAACCTCTCTAAAACAAGCTGTTTCAAAACAACCTCTGGGTCACCAGTAACAACAAGGTCAAAAAAATCCTTTAAACCCTCACTAAAGGTTTTTTTTCCACCAGACAAACCAAACCCGTGTTTTGCAGCTGGACCACAGAGAATCCTTAGAGGTCTCTCGAAATCACCTAGAAAAGACATCAACTCTCTTGGACTCGCTGGAAAACCAGCAAGATAACGTCCAGGTACAACCATCCCAGCTACAACCACAACCACATCAGATTTAGACAGCAACCTTGTTTTCTCAACACCCTTCCTGATCTCATCTATTGTAATGTAATAGACATCAACATCTCTCTTGGCACTCCAAATACTTCCAGCTATGTACCTTGGGTAAGGGCTGATATATGGTGGAACACCCAAACAAGTCGGTTCATCAACGTAACCATCAATAATGCACACTGAAACCATGGTTGAACTAAAAGATGATCACATAGGTTTTGAACCTTTTGGAGGCAATACAATCTGAAGAGAGAGTGTTCACATCTGACCAAACTCGGAGATATAGTACCTTATCCCCTATCGTGGTTGAGGTGTTATTACCACAGTTACCTTGTTATTTACATCGTTTGGATCAAATGGTTTTAGTTTAACGATTTCAACCGTGCAGGTTATGCTGTTAAATATAAACCTAAACATTTTATTGACCGCATTCTCAAACTCCTGCCAGCTGGTGATTTTACTAACCCATCCTGACCCATTGTCAAAGGGCGGTGCTATGTACCCTGGCTGAGGCCAGACCATGGTACCGTTTAACCAGTCGATATCTGGAGGTTCAGATCCACGTAGAACCGCCAGAGAGTTGAAACCATCTTTATCCTCAGTCAATCCAAGTGTGTCAAGCAGGTACTCTTTTGCTGCCTCAGCGCTTTCTTTACCATAAACGTACTGGTCATCCCCTGGACCCATCCAAGTTCCTGTGTAGGTGTCTGTAGTCCAACGGCAGTTTGGCACACCATCTGTGACAATGTTAATAATCTGTCTACTATCAACGCTGAATCCTCTACCAATCTTTCCAGGAGGAAGTAATTTCGGGATAATACACTCCCATAACTTGAGAGAAAATTATTTATATAAGTTCTTTCATTACCTTTAAAAGCGTATCGAAAAGTTTAAAAATCCATGGGGTGACTTTTGATGGAAGATAAGAAGAATAGACGGAAGAAGCCTACAATAGAAGAGATTACCCGCTGCCCAGAATGCGGCAGCACCCATCTTACAAGAGATTACTCACGTGGTGAACTCGTTTGTGAGGATTGCGGGCTTGTTATTGATGAAAACTTCATAGACCAAGGACCGGAATGGAGAGCCTTTGACAGCGAACAAAAAGAGAAGCGTGCAAGGGTTGGAGCGCCACTTACATACACCATACATGACAAGGGTTTAAGCACAGTTATAGGCTGGAAAAACAAGGATTCCTATGGAAAATCCATACCGACCAGAAGCCGTGCACAGCTCTACAGACTAAGGAAATGGCAACGAAGGATAAGAGTATCAAACGCTACAGAAAGAAACCTTGCCGTTGCGTTATCTGAACTTGACAGAATGGCATCAGCCATGGGCTTACCAAGAAACGTTAGAGAAACCGCTGCCATGGTCTACAGGAAAGCGGTTATCAAAAACCTCATACGTGGAAGAAGCATAGAGGGAGTAGCAGCTGCAGCACTCTATGCAGCATGCAGACAGTGTGGTGTCCCAAGAACACTGGATGAGATTGCAGATGCGTCAAGAGTTTCAAGAAAGGAAATAGGGAGAACATACCGTTTTATTGCAAGAGAACTTGGCCTTAAACTTATGCCAACCTCACCACAAGATTACATCTCAAGGTTCTGCAGTGAACTGAAACTCAGCGGTGATGTACAAGCAAAGGCAATAGAAATACTAAAAGAAGCGGCTGACAAAGAACTCACATCAGGTAGAGGGCCAACAGGTGTCGCTGCTGCAGCCATCTACATAGCGTCAATACTATGCGGAGAAAGGAGAACACAACGCGAGGTTGCCGATGTAGCAGGGGTTACCGAGGTTACAATAAGAAACAGATACAAGGAGCTTGCCGAACGTCTTGACATAGACATTATACTGTAAAAAAATGGCTAAGAGATGGTACAGAGATAGAAAAAAAGAGTTCTACTACAAACAGGCTAAAAAACAGGGTTACAGGGCAAGATCGGCCTACAAACTACTGCAGATACAGCAAAGATACAACATACTCAAAAGAGGAGACACAATACTGGACCTTGGAGCAGCACCGGGTGGATGGAGTCAGGTTGCAAAGGAGATAGTTGGTGAAGAAGGTAAAGTCATAGGTGTTGACCTGCTACCAATAAAACCGATAAAAAATATCCATTTCATTGAAGGGGACATCACAGACACAGAGACCATGGAAAAAATAAAGGAGCTCATTGGGAAAAAAAAGATTGATGTTGTAATCTCAGACATGTCGCCAAACATATCAGGCAACTACTCCCTTGATCAAGCGAGGAGCGTATGGTTATGCGAACACGCCCTTAATTATGCTGAGAACTTTTTGAAAGAAAAAGGCAACCTTGTATGTAAGGTCTTTGAGGGTGAGGACTTCAACAACCTAAGGGCGAAGATAAAAAAACGTTTCCACAAGGTCGAAAACGTTATACCAAAGGCATCAAGAAAAACCAGTTCCGAGGTATATCTAGTGGGTATCTCATTCAAACCGGATAGTTAAACACACAAAAAATCATATCCTCTTTTTTTGAAAACGTATATAAAACAAAAGGGTTATTATCAGACAAAAAAACAAGAAATAGAGACCATGAAACAACAAAGTGAAAAACCCCCCAATAGAGCAAAACGATTCAAGGAGCTTAAGCCAGGATGTGGACGCTATGGAGACTGGGAAGTTTACACTAACAGCCATACCTCTGCCCATAGCGTATGCTACACAGGATAAACCGTTTTTCAAAGACTTTAAAGAATCCTTTATCTCACTTTTCCTCTGCACAGTAGGTGATTTAATAACAGGTATGTTCATGGGTGTTTTTACAGGTAGTCTTGCTATGCTACCCGCGCTTATCGTTCTCATCCCCGCAGCCATAGATATGAGAGGCAACATCTTTGCATCTTTTGGCTCCAGACTAGGCACATACCTACACACAGGTCAAATCAACCCTAAATTCAAATCCGCTGAACCACTCAACCAAAGCATAACATCATCAACGGCATCAGCGTTTATCATGAGCATATTCCTTGGCATACTTGCTGTTGTCGTGGCAAACGCCATAGGGTTAAAAACAACCTTCACAGACATGCTGCTCATATCCATAATAGCCGGTATACTATCCGCGTTTTTAATGCTGCTTTTTGCAATACTCATAGCATTCCTCAGTTACAAACATGGTTGGGACCCAGACAACCTAACTGCGCCACTGATAACACTCGTTGGTGATATGTTGACTCTACCCCTCATCTTTCTCTCACTCTCCCTGATAACAGGATTTGAGACACGCATAAGGGAGGTTTTGTTAATAGTGCTTATCCTAGTAACAACACTACCCATCCTGAAATACTCTCTTTCAAAGAAACCAAAGGAGTACTACAGTAAAATAATGAAGGAAAGTCTGCCGATACTAATGGTATGTGGAATCCTTGGGATACTATCCGGTACATTCCTTGGGACAAAAATAGAGTCACTCATAACTATACCTGGTTTACTGATACTCATACCACCCTTTCTTGAGGATGGAGGCGCAATGGGTGGCATACTGGCGGCACGTTTATCATCCATGCTTCACCTTGGTTTAACCGACTACAGTATAAAACCATCAAAAAAGATACTTCAAATGTTTCTCATGGTACACATACTTGGAGTACCGGTGTTCACTTTAGTGGGAGTATTTGCATACACCGTAGCACAGGTTATGCATATACAAACCATAGCGTTTCCATTAATGCTTTTCACAACAATAGTTGCAGGGGAGGTCCTCATAGCGATTATAAATCTTCTCACGTATTATGCTTCCATTCTTTCATTCAAAAAGGGTATAGACCCAGATAACGTGACAATACCAATAATCACCAGTGTCGTGGATTTACTTGGAGTAATGTGTTTCATAGCTGTACTGGTTGCGGTGGATGTGATATAAGTTAAGTATGGGAAAAGTAATAAAAATAGAGTTGAAATGTAGAAAAAAGAGGCTGTAGGTAAATGAGGAAGGGACTGGGCATACTCGGAAGATTGCAAAAAACACCTAAATGGAAAAAAGTGGAGTTTGACGAAATAGAGTACAAGGCACACACCGTCAAGGAGATACTAACTGAGATGAAGAATATATCAGAGCTGATAATAGATCTAGCCTATTCTGTGATAATCTTCAAGGATGAGGAGATTGCAGAGGAAGTCAAATACCTAGAGACAAGGATGGATTATCTCAACTACGAGATAAGGATGATGGCGATGCTTGCTGCCAGAACAAGAGAGGATGCAGAGCAGCTAACAGGTATACTTCAAATAGCTGAGGCTGCAGAGACAATATCAAACGCAGCAGGGGACATAGTGAACCTTGTGGATATTGGAAAAGGTAAGGCAGATATCCTTCCAAAGGTGTTAAAGAGGGCAGATGAAAAGATATTCAGAATAAAGATTTCACCTAAATCCTCTGCCTGCAACAAACTGATAGGTGACCTAGCGGTGGAGTCAGAGACAGGGATGCACATTATAGCGATCAGACGAGGTGAATTCTGGATATATGACCCTGGTGCAGAGACCATGCTTAAAGCAGAAGACACACTTATAGTGAGGGGGACCGAGGATGGGTTTGATGAACTAAAACTCTTTCTAACCGGGAAAAGGGGGACGCTGGAATGAGTGAAAAAACCATTGAGGACATACTTCTGGAGATAAAGGACACCTCCGAGCTCATGGTTGACCTTGCCTACTCCTCCCTGATATACGACAACAGAAGAATAGCGGAGGAGGTTTATGATCTAGAAAACTACGTTGACACCCTGCATCAAACCTTTCACAGAAAAACCCTGGAGGATGTACAGAAAAAAAATATAGACGTGGACAACGCCCTTGTCATGATACGACTTGCAGATAGTGGTGAACTAATAGCTGATGCTGCGAGGGAGATAGCTGATGTAGAGCTAAGAGATGTGGAACTACATCCGGTTATAAAAGAAAGCATCAGGGAATCAGACACAGTCTTCACAAGGGTAGAGGTTTCCCCTCAATCAATACTATGCAACAAAACACTGGGTGAGCTAAGACTTGCAAGTGAAACAGGTATGATGGTTATCGCCATAAGACGGGAGAACAGATGGAAGTATGGGCCAAGCAAAAACACCAAAATACTAGCCAGTGATGTACTGTTTGCACGCGGTCCAGCGGATGGGGAACAGCACCTCATAGATCTTGCGTCAGGGGAAACAAGTGAGCTTTAACGTAAAACAGTTGCACCAGTGGTATCAATCACACACTCATATGTTGAACCAAACGGTTTAAGAACTTCCAACAACCTCTTTGTTTTACCAACCGCAAAGACCGCGTTTCCAAGCATACACATGCTTGCCATACCATAATTGCTCGCTGCTTTGATAGCCTTGTCCAACCTTTCAGTTAAAAGATTGGTCTCCTTCGCGAACCTGTAGGATAACTTAAATAGATTTTCAATGGAGGGATTATCAAGAAGTTCAACAAGACAAGCCTTCGAAACATCCCTAACCCTACGCAAAACAGTCTCATCACTCAGAACCTTGGAGGTTGAGAGTTTATCTCCCACAACGCACAACACAATCCTGTAATTACCAGGTATATGCTCCACAACACCCCATGGAGGCAAACCTGGCGATCTTCTAATCTCTATACCACCAAAACTCTCAGCCACAACATCCCCAAGACCTGTTCTATAGGCAACCTCAGCGGAATGCGCAGCCTCAATGGCATCCATCTTACTCAAACCAACCAGTTTAGCGGTTGCAAGAGCAGCACTCAAAGCACCGGCACCACTCATACCAAAACCCTGAGAAACAGGTAGAGACTGATTGAGTTTAACATCCACCTTAAAAGGTTCATCTCCTATCAACTGCATAACTGTAAGCTTGGTGGTTGAAGCCCCGCTTGGCTTATTGTTGATAAAAACGTTCACCTCCTGCTTTGATGAGGGAAGAACCTTAACCCTTGCGGTCACACCCAGAGATATTGAGATACCTGCACCGGTGGAACCAGATTTCTTTGGGTCCCTATCATAATAGGGGTCAAAAAAACCGCTTATGTGACCTGGTGAAAAAGCAACTGCGGTTTCCCTCAAAAAAACATCACCCCTTTCTTAATCTTTGAAAGAATCACTTCAGCCAACACATCCTTACTCCCCTTAGCATTGTAAACCTCGTTTTTACTGTCAACAATTAAGACCTCACTTTCATTAGCACCGAAGGAAGAGAGGGTGTTTGCAACAACCAAATCAACACCTTTCTCTTTAAGGAAGGCTTTAGCCTTCTCCTCCAAACCCACTTTACTTTCCTCAGCCTTAAAAGCTACTACAAAGACATTTCTATGTTTACGTCTTATCTCATCAACTATGGAGGGCGCCTCATGGAACCCTATTTTCAGCTCTTTTTTACCTGAACCAATCTTGCCCCTGTGTTTCTCAGGTAGATAGTTTGCAAGAGCAGCACATAAAACAATGACATCAAAACCCTCTGCTTTACCCTCCTCCACCATTCTATGGATATCCATCACAGATTCAAACCTTTTAACCCTAAGATACTCAGGTGGCTTCTCCCTACTCCACCCAAGCCAAAGCTCAACATCCCCGTCTCTTTCAAAAACGTTTTCTGCAAGAGCAACACCCATTCTACCGGAGCTACGGTTCGTCAATACACGTATGTCATCCAGGGGTTCAGCGCTTGCGCCAGCTATCACAAGAACCTTTTTGCCAGCAAAATCCTTCAACCCAAGGAGACGAATAACGTTAGCAACGATCTCATCTCTATCAGCTATCCTCGCTTTAGTTTCCGTTAGCTCAGGTTTAACTACATGTATATTCAGCTCCTCTGCTAACCCAAGGTTCTTCATCGTTACAGGGTTCTTATACATGGCGAGATGCATGGCTGGAACAACAACAACAGGTATCCCAGAGCCCAGTGCAGTGACAACACATGCTGTGACAGCGTTATCACATATTCCAAGCGTTATCTTAGATAAAGTGTTTGTTGTGCAGGGTGAAACAAGCACCATATCCACCTTATCATTTGATTCACCACAAAAAGAGACGTGTTCAACGCCACCGGTTAACGATAAAATAGGTTTATGACCTGAGGCAAACTCCAAAGCATCGGGATGAATAATCCTGGTGGCAGCCTCAGACATCACAGGCACAACATCGGCGCCATGCCGTACAAGGTCTCTGCAGAGATAAAAGGACTCAACTGCTGCTACACTACCGGTCACACACAAGAGAATGCATTTACCATTGAGTTTACTGCTTTTTTCTCCTCTTATTTCCTCAACAGGATGCATGGTTTTTATCTCACAACCATAACAGATGTTGAAGCATGACGAACAACCTTATCAGTGACGCTACCGATTAGGAAACGTCCCTCTTTACCAAACCCTTTGTAACCGAGAACGATGAGGTTACAGAGGTTTTTCTTAGCGGTTAAAAGAATCTCATCAGCAGGGTCACCAGTTTCTACAACGGTTTCTACACTCGCTACCTTTCCCTCCAGTTTCTGCGCAACCTCCTTAAGGGTTTCCTCGGCTCTCTCCTTAAAAGTCCCTCCTTTAACGATTTGGTCAAGGTTTATGGTTGGAAGAAGCATCTTTGTGAAGGAAGAGGAAAGCAACTCACCTGGGATAACTGTTAACAGTATAACATCATCCTCCTTTTTTGCAAACTTAAGTGTTATCTCAACAGCTTTTTTAGCAGACTCCGATCCATCATAGGCGATCAACACTTTCATACCAATCGCTACCAGAATACTATAACCATCTAAAAACATTTTGTTGTTTCAACGTGAAAGATAGTTTATGAAATCGGAAAGAGGCATTCCATCTCTCCAACGCATAATAAGGTTGTTTCCTTTGCTTAACTCCAGTTTAGGTAAACGCTTATGCAGCACCCTTAAACGTCCCTCTAAACCATTCATCTCCAAGGTGAAAATCCTCCATGCGTCACCTCTATGGTTTTTAAGACGGAAGGCATAAATAGGCAGGGTTTTGGTTTTCTCACACTCCGCTTTCATAGACATCGCCTGCTTCTGAAGTTTGCCACCTATACTACTGAAATGCAGGGTATCCGAGGTGCTGGATTTAATCTCAGCCAAAAAAGAGATATCTCCTCTTACAGCCACAAGATCAACACCGTAGGAGCCTGCCGCTCTCACAACAATAAAAGGTTTATCTAGAATCATCATGTACTTTTCTTTCTCCACAGGTGAACAACTCTTTGTAACAGAAAAAAGGGTTGACTCATCTCCCTGAAGTATGCCCTTCAGCTCCCTCTCGTAGTTGCTTCCACCCATCCTGATTCCATCTATAATGAAACAAACTATTTTAATGGTTTTGGGTATAAGGGGTAATTGATAGGGTTATGAAAACGGATGTTCTGGTTAAAGAGGCGATGAGAGCAAAACCGCTGACATGCAAACCATCGATAACAATCAAAAGGGTTGCTGAGATGATGCGGGAGAAAAGGGTTGGTAGTAGCATAGTGGTCAGCGAAGGTAAACCAATTGGTATAATAACAGAGAGTGATATACTGAAAAAGGTTGTGGCTGAAGGCAGAGACAGCAGGAAAGTTAAGGTGCAGGAAGTTATGACTACGCCACTTGTCAACGTTGACCCCTATGTTACCATAGAGCAGGCTATGAAGATAATGAACAAACATAACATAAGACGGCTGCCTGTTATAGAAAAAGGTAGATTGCAGGGTATAATCACTGAAAAGGATATATTCAGGATGTCGCCAACCCTGTTGGAGATATCTAGGGAGTGGAGTGTTATAGAGGGCGTTAATGCCTCAAAAGCGCTCGGTGCCACAATCTCTGGTAAATGCGAGGAATGCGGTAAACTCTCTTCTGATCTCATGGAGGTGGATGGCCGTTTTCTATGTGAGGACTGTAGAGAACAATAGATTTTAGGGTGGTGGGAAAAAAACATGAAGGTTAAGGATGTTATGACAAAGGATGTTATCTCAGTTAGTAAAAACGAGGACCTTGAGCATATACTGCATGTTATGGAGAAAAACAACATAACAAAGGTTCCTGTGGTTGAGGATGATAAACTCATTGGGATAATTACTGATGGTGAGATTGCATATAAACTCGGGTCGATAAGGAAGAAGGATGTTACAACCGCACACATGTACGCCTCCTCTGTTATGCTTAAGGACTATGATACGGTTACACCAGATACACCTGTGGAGGACATCATCAAAACGGTTGGTTTACCTGGACCAACGATGCTTCCTGTAGTGGAAAACGAGAGGCTTGTTGGTGTGGTAACCAAGGCTGATCTTTTACCTCTGGTTAAAAGCACGGAGCCTGTGAGCAGTATAATGACAAGGAGGATTATAACGGTTGAACCGGATGATAGGGTTATACATGCTCGTAGAGTTATGATAGACAACAACATTGCAAGAATTCCTGTAGTCAAAAACGGTGAGGTTCTTGGTATAATAGCTGAGATGGACATTGCAATGGCTTTTGCTAGGTTGAAAAAATCGTTCAGCAGAGCCCGTCAAAAACATCAGGTAGATGAGATGCTTGTGCAGGATGCCATGAACCCGCAGGTTGTCACCATATCTCCAAAAGCGTCCATAGAAAAAGCAGCGGATGTTATGTTGAGGCAAAACATAGGGGCTTTACCTATTGTTGATGGTAAACTCTTAGGTATAGTTACAAGAACCGATTTAATAAGGACGCTTAGGTAAAAGGTTTAAACCAACACATATATACGCTTCTGATGAAGAAATCCTTGGCAACCGAGACGCAGGTTGTTAAAGCGCTTAAAAACATTTTTAAGAAACAGAAGGTTGTGCCGTCTCAGCATAAACTTAAGATGCTTGTTGACAGTTATCTTAAGACAAAGAAAACTGTTCGTTTAGTGAGCGAGCAGAGGCTTAGAAACATAGCGGTTAGGAGCGGTTTTATTAAACTTGAGATACACTCAAGGGATGGTGACCCTGAAAGGGTCTTGACTAAATGCCCGGTTTGCGGTAGTGTTTTAAAGAGAGTTAAGAACCTTACTATATGGGGTGGGGAGGTTACGATTGAGTTTAGATGTCCAGTGTGTGGATACTGGACTGGGAAGAAGAAAAGGATACCAACGAGATATGTTTTTCATCTAAAAACATAAATTTACAGTAAAACTTTTATTTAAATAAATCTATATATTTGGTGGTAGTTATGATAAATACAAAAATAATAATCAGTATATTGCTAGTAGTTTTAATAACAGCCCCAGTAACTACAGCAACCCTAACACACGAACAACAAGACAAAACAACACTAAAAACCGAAAACGCCTTAACAATAGGCAAAGGAAGCAGATACAACATCCAAGGGCTCATATACGTTCACATAGAAGGGGCACCATACGAGAGAGGATTTCAACACGGTTACCTCCTATCAGGCGAGATCATAGACATGATAACAAGATGGAGCAACATCATACACAACATGCCTGTAATAGGATCATTCACAGGAACACCAGGCTCAGCAAAATACTACAAAACATCTGAAAAATGGTGGGAGTTCTGTAAGACAAGAGCCATGAAAATATACTGGAACGACTATCCTCCAGAGTACCAGCAGGAGATAAAAGGCATAGCCGATGGTGTAAACGCAAAAGACGAAACCATATTCGAAAGAAAGGTAACATACGAGGACATCCTCACGTTAAATGAAATGTATGAGTTCATGTCAAGACTACTTGCTCCGCACAAAAGCATACACCCCTTCAGATCCCTGTTTTACTCCATAAAAAGCTTCGTTCCAAATCTCCCAGATAAAGAGGAGACAACATTCATCTCCACAATGGTCGTGCAGCCACCGGCCCATCACTGTAGTGGATTCGTGGCGACAGGGAATGCAACTACACATGGTCAAATGGTTATAAGCGACTCAGTATGGTTCGGCAACTGGTGGTTCTCATACTATATCGCTCAAAGGTGGAATGTTATACTGGATGTCGTTCCAGACAATGGAAACAGGTTCATAATAGGTACATCACCAGGTTACATATGGAGCGACGAGGATTTCTACCAAAACGAAAAAGGAATAGCGTTCATAGAAACAACCTGTCCACAAGGAGTATGGAGGGACAAAGGATTACCATTAGCGGTTAGAGCAAGAAATGCTGCACAGTATGGAGACAGCGTAGATGATGTTATTTACTACCTAACACACAACAGTGATGGGATAATGAACGCAGTATGGCTAATAGGGGATGCAAAAACAGGTGAGATAGCAAGACTTGAAGCAGGATTATATGTTTACTCGGTGCAACGAACATTCAATGGTTTCTACTGGTCAGCAAACAACCCGATGGACATACGGGTTAGATCTGAGGAGCTAAGATTAGAATCAATCTACAAAGGTAGAGTATACCAACTCCTTCACTTACTCCTAAAAACAGAGGGATACCAGTACTACACCAGAGAATACCGTCCATCTAACAGAGACATAAAATTTGAGGAACTCGGCAAAGAATACTATGGCAGAATCGACACAGAGGTTGTCAAAAAAATAATGTCAACCCCTCCAATCGTTGATATGTCATCTGACTGCAAGATAACAGACTCCTATCTTATAAAAAGAAATGGACTCTGGGTGTTCTGGGGAAACCCTGGTGGAAAAATATGGGATGCCGAGGAGAGAGGACTCAAAAATGTTTATCCAGACATAGCGGACAGGGTTGAGCCAGCTGGTTGGGTGAGACTGTTTGGTTTACCCGTTAACCGTGACTACAAAATACCTAAACCCAAAGAAAATTACAGAGACCCCCTCTTAAACGTACAGGTAGAATGGAGCATACCAGTTGGTAACGAAACCAATGATGTATCGCCAAACTTAATAGTTTACAAAAACAACCTTTACACAGCACTCTCTGGAACCATACAGGTGCTTGATGCATCAACAGGTGCCTTCCAATGGCAAAAAACATTTGGTGAACAAGTTACAAAACCTGTGATTGACAATGATGTTATCGCTGTTGGATCGGACACAGGAGTGCATGTGTTCACGTCGGATGGCGAAACAATGTGGGACAATATACAGGATGAAAGAGTGGTATCGGTATCAATGGGTGGAAAACTTCTTGCTGCTGGGACATACACCGGTAACCTCTACCTGTTTGAGAAACTCTCTGGAAACGAAATATGGCATAAACAGGTGTCAAATGGTTACCCAGCCTATGTTCTGGTTGATGATGGAAACATAATTGTATGCAGTGGAGAAAAATGTATGCTTTTCAAAGGCGAAGAGGGGACTCTCTCATGGAGTATGTCCTTTGATGCACCATTAACAACACAGCCTTTACTAAACAGCGACACATTATATGTGGGTGGCTGGGATACCTGTCTCCACGCCATTTCTGTCAAAAACGGTGATGAACAATGGAGTTTTGAAACAGGATGGGGAATAGACTCAACTCCTGTGGAAAAGGATGGAGTGATCTACCTAAGTTCTTTGGACAACAACCTTTACGCGGTAGATGCAGAGAGCGGTAATGAGCTCTGGCATTTCTCAACAAAAGCAGCCGTGCATGACTCCCCACTTGTATATGGAGATTACGTTTTCATCGGGTCAGACGATGGCAGATTCTATGCCCTGGATAAAACAAACGGTACCTGCCAATGGTCTTTTGCACCAAAATACATGATAAACAACGATGTTTACAATTATGTTACCACACCACTCACATCCTCTGCAGCAGCATACGATGGCATAGTATATGTTGGTGCGGCTGGTCACATATACACGCTTGATGCACACACCATAGAAAAACCACCCTCAGAGAGCAAAGCTGCAGGGCAACCACTTTCAGTGGAACTATGGTTGTTCATAGTTTTTCCAATCATAATTATACTCCTCATACTGGCATTATACCTATATAAAACAAGGAAGTAGGTATGGTAGACACACTCATCATAGCGTTTCTTCTCTACCTTATAGTCCTTATTGTAGTAGGTATATGGTCCAGCAAGTTCAACAAAACACTTGATGACTTCCTTATAGCAGGTAGAAGACTTGGGGTTTGGCCTGTAGCAATAAGTGCCGAAGCCTCAGACATGAGCGGCTGGCTGGTTCTTGGATTACCTGGCAGAGGATTTGTCTACGGTATCTCAGCATTATGG
>JAGGZU010000114.1 GCA_021161865.1 Thermoplasmata archaeon | reverse complement strand
TTTGTAACATATTTTACTTTACGTTTTTCGTATCACTTTTAATAATAAACAATTGTTTCCATACCATTAAACTCTACTCGGTCTTTTTTTTGTTTTGTCCAAGTTTTGCTCCATCATCTATACATAGTGTCATTGTCAAACCATAAACAACTGTTAAATTATAGGGCAAGTTAAAGAGGTACTTAGAAATTACTTGTGGATAAAAGGCGAGTCTCACCAATTAACTTCATAGTAACGCTAAAGAAATGTTTATAAAACAAAATCACATATAAAACCATACTAAAATGCATATGGAGGAATTATGCCGAAAACTTCAAAGGAGCAAATAAAAAAGGATGAACAAAAAATAATTGATTTACTGCAGAGTGACGCGGGTCAAGGCATAGACTCGATTGCAAAGAAATGTGGCTTCTCCAGACAAAAGGTGTGGAGGATTATAAAACGTCTTGAAGAGAACGGTACCCTCTGGGGTTACACAGCGGTGGTTGACAGTAAGAAAGCCGAGTGTGAGAGATTTATTATTCTGATAAAAAGGACACCCAAACCATTAAATAA
This sequence comes from Thermoplasmata archaeon, assembly GCA_021161865.1. Taxonomy (GTDB): domain Archaea; phylum Thermoplasmatota; class E2; order DHVEG-1; family B18-G2; genus B91-G9. The sequence goes on along the minus strand of JAGGZU010000114.1, from coordinate 2,554 downwards.
AGAGTTGGTGGGCATTATAACCGAAAGAAAACTAGCAAGGAAAGCAAAAGAAAAATTGGGGATCAAGATCGAGGTAAGTTGCTCTATGAACGGCGTCTACTCTTGGATACTTTTGTTTACTGCACCAGACCTAACGACTGCTGAAAGATTCTCAGAGCTGATATATGACATATACGAGGAGTACATCTCTGAGGTCCTATTGCTTCCGGTCATATTCCCAGTGAAGTTAGGTAACTTGGACAATCCTAATGTAAAAGAGTTTGAATTATTTTTACCTAAATGAAGTTGTTTAAATAGAATCACCTTTACAGATAACAAAGAAATAATAACACTATCTGTGTTGAACAGGTTGGTTGTTCACGCGTATTCCTCAACTAAATTATCCAGCAGAGCCTAAAGAGAGCAGACGGTGATAAAGTGTATACAAAATCAACGTCTTTCAACAAACCCATGCCAGATACCAGCATGTACAACATAAGATGCATCACATAAAACCCCGCAAGTTTTATTATGATTCTGCATTTTTACCAGCAAATGATCTTTTATATTCATCCAACATATTAGAAATGCATCCTTTTAAATAATCAGATCTGTTTTGTATATCACACAACCGATCATGTATCACAAACGTCAGAAACTCCCCTGTTTTTCCACCACCAAAACATCGCCCAAATTCTTCACCAGCATGCTTCATTGCATTAATGACTTGTCTCACCTGATGCTCCGTCAACATTTCCTTCTTAACCATATCCTCATGTATCACACATCCTGAAACATAAAACTCTACCTCATCGATTAAATCGTAAATATATTTTGTAACATAATCCATTATCTCATTATCGCCAAATTTTTTACATTCCTCTAACAAAATATTGACTGAACGTATTTCTGCTATTTCTATTCGCATCGCGTTTATTTCCTCTACCACCCTTTCAATTTGCCTTATTTTTGAAAATATAACATTCTTCAACTTTGTTACTCCATCAACATAACTCAAAAAACACTTGTTTAACCCATAAACAGTTACACCACTATCTTTGACAGCATATATCTCCTCCTGCGGATAAGCACTCAAAAAGGATATACTCAAAGATCTTTGTCTATCCGCAAGGGAATCCTCTGTTAACCTGTACCCGTTGCCTTCCCTAATTATAATCCCCTTCTCCTCCATTTTATTCAACCGGTAATATAAGTCACTAGGCTGAATATCAAAAGAATGAAGAGGATACAACCAACCATTTTCTCTCTTGAATTTCTTCTCCCATCTTTTATATAATCTTTTTTTCTTTTTGGTTGGATACCTCCTAACCTCTCTACTCAAAAGCAGGAACTTTAGATCCCCAAAGGAGGGGTGCACTGGATCTATTTCTTTCATCACCGTTATTACAGCATCTTCAATCGCAGTCAACACTTTAGAAGTTCGCATCATTTATTCTCCCACCTTGTATGTGTTTAAATTTTTTTATAGTTTATAGGTAAAAAAACAAAGCCATTTATACATTGTGATTCCATATGTATCTCAATAGTGAAAAACACAAAAAAGAGAATGTTTTCTCTTTAAACTATAAAACAGCTAACCTAATGTTGATGCATTGGATTAAAAAAGCTTGCATCCAAGTGGAGAACGATGGTAAACCTGCTGTTTTTACTTGGTATAAACTCACGCATATTTTGGTGCGTTTATCTGTACTGAATATAACTCGGCAAACCATAGGTTACCCTACTAAGATTTTGAAAACCTGTGGGAGCAAAAAGGATTCCACGATGTTCACACATTCGATAAAAAAAATCGTTGATTGAAGGCGGCTAAAAAAATGGAGAAAGAAAACACTCTTAAACATTTAAACGATTCAACTTTTACCAACACAAAAAAAGTGTTGGAGGGAGGTGAAAGCAGAGAATGGAAGAGTGTTTTAAAGGATGGAGGCAGGAACTCATTTATTGGAGACCAAAACCGAAAAAATCCCCACGAAGGGGAAGGAATGGGTGAACTTAGGTATGTAATAGGCAAAACTAAAAGATTTGATTGTCCAACTACGTTAAACCCGCAGGATTCAACTTTTCTCGACGTTGGAATATGGGCTTATTTCATGAAAAGACTCTCTGTTTCGACCATTGAGAAACGGTTAAGGTACGCTCGTTTCATGGCAAACCACAAGGTACCTGTTGATTTCCAAAACCCAAACTATGAGAACTTCAGGAGACACATGGATTACAGAGAAGAGATAGAGAAAGCTAGTCCACATGCTTTGAACCATGAATGGAAAACCATGAAAATGTTCCTAGAAGCCTTTGGTATCCCGATATGGCCTTACAAACCACCGTATGCACCGAAACAGAGACAGAGAATACTACCTTTCCCTGACACTGTCAGAGAGTTTTTCTACCATGAGTACTCAAAGGATCCCTACGAAAACGCTCTCTACCAATACCTGTCCTACCACAGTTTCATGATTGGATGGAGAGTACCCAGTGAAATCGCAGAGATGAAACTCGATGACGTATTCATAGACTCAAAGGGAAGAGGAACCATAACCATAACAGAGACAAAGAA
>JAGGZU010000073.1 GCA_021161865.1 Thermoplasmata archaeon | reverse complement strand
TTGTTATTGACTGTGTATCGGGGTTCTTAATCGAGCTTCAGGATAAAATAGATTGTGTGTATAGAAAACCGCCACATAATTTTGAAGAAATGAAGGAGCTGATATTGAAAGGCATCAAGCTCTCGAATCCAGATATGATTGTAGTTGATTCTCTCTCGCAATTTATCAATTTTTCAATGCCGCGAGATACTGAGTTACATGAATTATACAAGTTCCTAAAATCTCTCAGAGAGGAGATAATAGGCATTACGATAGACACCATAATTCTGTTGTATGATGACAAACTTGGCATTATGAAAAAACTCCCTACGTTGTTTACAGACATGATACTAAAACTTGAGGTGATAAAGGAGGAACCAGGATGGCAGGATTAGGGTTAAATGCACAAAAAGAAGGAGAAAGCGAGGTAAAAACTGGGAGGACCTTTGATAAATTGGAAAAAAATGAAACGGTTGAGTACACTAACTACTGGATGGAGATTCAAAACAGATTATCTGAGACGTTAAATAATATAAAAGGTCTGGTCTTGGTTGTTTACACAGGTTTAGAGTTTACAGACTTCGTTGAAATTTTAAACAAGGTTGAACCGAATCGGTTCATAAACGTACTTTATATCTCCCTGGTTAGGAGCTACAAGTACATAAAACAGGTTCTTGAATACAAGCCATGCAAATCAAAAAGGTTTTTTGTCGTTGACTGTGTCTCAGGCTATGCATTTCCAACAGAGGAAGGCATGGACGAATGCTTTTACCACAAGCCTCCGTCGAGTTTGGAGGAGATGAAGAAGATTATTGAATTTGGTGTTGAAAAAAGTAATCCTGAGATGATGGTTGTCGACTCACTATCGCAGTTCATCAACTTTTCACATCCAACTGAGGATGAACTTAATCAACTGTATTCCTTCCTTAAGATGTTAAAAAATGAGGTGTCTACAAACGGTCAGGAAATCATTATTCTTTTGTATGATAGTAATATAAGTAGACTACATCGTCTACCTAAAGATGCTGTTGATGAGATAATAAAGATAGAGAAAATAAAGGAGATAAACAAGGAGCCGTTGATGATTAACTGGTTTCAAAGTCAGCAATCTTCTCCCCAGCCTTTCGATTATCATCTAAAGATAGATTAGTAAACACAAAAATAAAAAAGGGGTTTGTGAGGGTTTTCCTCACACGGTTTTAACACGTGGCGTTATCATATTTTTTACTGTAGGTCGTAGACTGTGTCAGTGTAGGATGCTGGTGTTCTGAAGGAAACTACACCTGGTGCTCCTTCCTCTGGCACAACCCTTCCCCAGACATCCGTTCTCTCTGAAAGCTCAGACCCGAAGGTTGCAGTTGCGTTCACCGTTAAAAGAACCTTATCTCCATGGTTTATAACTGGTGTTGAGGCGCTACATGAACTGTCTGGATCCCTGAGTTCTATTATACCGAATTTTGATGCAGCAAGGCTGCTGAATGCGGTGGTCGTTGAGAATACTCCTCCAACCGCTGGTGACGCAGCAAACTTTGTGCTGTCATAGGAGAGTATACGTTTACTTGATGAATCCGACAGTTCAAGGACGGTTTGGCTTAAATCTATGGAGTTTGACCCTGCTCTTGGTCTCACCATTATAACCAGTTTGTCTATGTCTGTGTTAACATGCCCCTCCACATCGTAAACCGCTATACCTGTTGCAACCTCTCTTGTTGTTTCTTCACCGGTTGCCATCGCCTGCGTCTCTAACCTTGAGCTGGTTTGTATAAGCACCGATGCAGCTATCCCTGCAACCAAAACCATCGCAATGAAAACAATCATCGCACCAATACCGATCGCTCCAACATTTTTCCTATCCATTCTCTTCATCTTGTTTCACCTCCTCACTGTAAATCATAGACTGTGTCCGAGTATGACGACGGTGTTGTGAATGATATCATACCTGGTGCACCGATTTCTGGTATAACCATTCCAAGGACATCGGTTCTTTCTCCGAGTTTATTGAAGCAGGCGTCTGTATCAACGGTTAGCACAACCTTGTCCCCTGAGTTTATAACCGGCGTGTATCTACTGAATGAGCTGTCTGGGTCGTTTAACACTATTATTCCAAACTCCTCGTTGGTTAAATCAGATATGTTTCCTGTGCCAAATAGGTCTGCATCTGAGTCCACACTGCTGTCAAAGTGGTGTGCATCACCGTAGTCATATGATAGTATAACCTTCTTTGACCCGTTGGAAAGCTCAACAATCGTGTGGTTTAAATCTATATCTGGAGAACCTGCTCTTACTCTCACTGTTATCGCAAGCATGTCTATGTCCGTATCAACATGTCCTGTTATGTCATCTATCGCTATGCCGCCTGCAACCTCCTCTGTGGTCTCTGAACCTGTTGCAAGTGCTTGGGTTTCAAGTCTTGAGCTGGTTTGTATAAGCACCGATGCAGCTATCCCTGCAACCAAAACCATCGCAATGAAAACAATCATCGCACCAATACCAATCGCTCCAACATTTTTCCTATCCATTCTCTTCATCTTGTTTCACCTCCTCACTGTAAGTCCATAACGTTGTCTGTGTATGAGGCTGGTGTTCTGAAGGATATTATTCCTGGTGCTCCATCCTCTGGTGCTACCATACCCCAAACGTCTGTTCTCTCTGCTATTGAGTTGAATCCACTTGCATCTCCAACATCGACTGTGATCAACACCTTATCTCCACGGTTTATCACTGGTGTTGACGATGTGCATGAGCTGTCTGCATCCTCAAGTACAACTATACCGAATTCGTTGGCGTCTAAGTCATCAAAGAATCCTGATTGGAAGACATCACCGTTGATTTCAGATTTTGCATGCCACTCTGTGCTGTCATATGTTAAAACTAGTTTTTTGGAAGAATCTGATATCTCTACAAACGCTTGTGAGAGGTCAATATCTTCTGATCCTGCTCTTGGTCTAACCTGTATGGCAAGCCGGCTTATATCTGAACCAGTGGCAGCATACCCTTCTATATCTGCTATTGCCACACCTGTAGCCACCTCGTTTGTTGTTTCTTGCCCGGTTGCCATCGCCTGCGTCTCTAACCTTGAGCTGGTTTGTATAAGCACCGATGCAGCTATCCCTGCAACCAAAACCATCGCAATGAAAACAATCATCGCACCGATACCAATAGCACCAGCATTATTTCTTAGTTTACCAACCCTGTTTCTAACCATCTTCTGTGCATCCCTCCTAGATTGAGTGCAAGTGTTAAAGCCTCTGCGTATTTAAATAAGTTTTTTGCAGGTAGTTATGCACATAATTATGCATGTGCATATACATACATGGTGTGCAACATTCATATATGTGATGTGCTATGCAAAATAAAGAGGTGGTAGGTGTTTCAATGAAAAGTAGAGGTATGATTATACTTGCTGCATGTTTAATCACGGCTTTACTGTTGTGTGGTTGTAATGAAAAACCTGCAGGGGAACAAAACAGTCTCTCTGATAAAATAATCTTCATGCCCTCAGATATCTTCCAACTAATCAATGGGTCATTAGATTTTACCACAAACAAAAGTGGTGGAATAGTAGCCGCAAAGGTAACCATGATGTTTCAGAACGTAGCTGATAAAGTGGTTAGCGCAAACGTAACGGTAGCGTTCTACGACAAAAACGACACGCAGCTTTATGTTACCCATAGACAGTTTTACGACTACCCACCAGGTTACAGGGATCAATCCGTTTTACCAGCAAACACTGTAACCTATGATGGAAAAAACGTCAGTATGGTTGATCATGTTGTTATCAGCGTTGAAGAAATAAAAGGTTTATAATGCAGTGTGTTTACGTTTATAAACCAGCATTAGTAGTGCTGCAACTAAAAACATGAACTCAAACCCAGGCGTTTTTTTACCATTGTTTTCATATCCTGGTAGAGCCTCGATTGTAAGCGTTGTTTTTCCAGAGTTATACGAGGTATGTGGAACATTCTTGCTGGTTGGCCCATATGATATGTTTACAATCTGCTGCTGCGGGTTTTTTGTGGTCCATTCAAAGGATAAAACCTTTGTCTCGCCAGGGTTTAACGTTGTGTTTTTATGGAGAATAAAACCCTCGTTGTCCTCAACATCAACCGTTGTATCCACAGAAGCTGTGTCCCCGTTGTTGGCTAAGGTCACATTTATTATATACGTTCGTATCGTCCACCCTCCTGCCTGTCTCTCCTTCTTTAAGGTATGGCTAACATCTACGAGGGATATCTCCTCGTGCGCCTGTACAGTTTGAAGTAAAAGAATCGCTGCCAAAAAGGTAAGTACAATCACTTTGTATCTCATGGTATCCTTCCCCGTATTACTACCTCCCTTTTAATGATGATACGATTTCTCTACCAAACTCTGTAAGCTTGTAGAGTCTCATGTTCTGTCCGGCTGTGTGTGCCTCAACTATGCTCAGGTTTAAAAGCGACTCCTCGCTCCTGTATCTTGGTTCCATGCCTCTTAGTGCTCCAAGGACGTTAGTTGGAGTTGATTTTACATGGTATGCTATCTCGGAGGGGTAGCTGGAGCTTGGACTTATCTCATACAGGTACTCTGCAATCCTCTTCCTCAGACTGCTCCTTCTAAACGCATGAACAATAATCGGTCTTTTCTCCTCCACAGAGAATGAGGATACCTTATCCTCTTCCATCCCATCCACCTCAATAGGAAAATATGTAGAACATTAATAAAGTAATCGGTTGAGTTGATGGTTTTTGATGGTTTCGTAAATTATATAAAACATCATCGCTTTTAATTACCCTGCTTCTAGGAGTGGAGAAGATGGGATGCGAAAGCGATATGTTGAGTAGAGTTAAACTTGATTACATCCAAGATTTTGAGATGATGTTTGGCCGTCTAAAGCTTGACCGACCAAGAGAGGCTGCGGCATACTATGTTACACTGGTTGTGGATAATCCCAAGGAGTTCTCCGATTTCTTACGGGTTGCTGAACAGCTTGCCAACATAACAAGGAGACCCCTTGAAACAGGACGTGCCTGTCTCTTCAAGAATGGTCTCATAGCTAAGGTGCTTTTTACAAGTGAACCTGGGGAGGAGGATTTCGGTAGGGAACGTTATCTTCCAGTTAACCCGCGTGTCATATGGGAGGAGACCAAGGATGATCTAAAGACTATTATAAGCGAAGACACCTTCGCTGCTATGGAGAGACATCTCGAAGATATATCATCGGCTTACAATGAGAATTTTAAAACCTACGGTATAAAGCTTAAAAGAAACGGCAATGTAACCCTTCAGTACAACGCTAAATGGATTCTCTACACCATACTGAGTAACTGTTTAGAGAAGAGTAACCATCTTAGAGTGCAGATTGGTGGTGAAAAACTGTTTTCTGAACCATTTGTACAGTACTTTAGACGTTTCCTTGAGTTGAACAACAGGGTGCAGTTGATTGTGGAAAATGAGGATCATCTCGCAGATGTTAAAAAACTTAAGGAGGAGTTTCAGGAGAAACTTGATGTCAGGTATTTCCCAGGTGAAATCTCTGGTCTCATGCGTAACTACATGTTTGGTAAAGAGTTAGCGGTTACAAGCATGAAGATACTTTCAGAGGGTGAAGACGAGACATCCTATATTGGCACCGCCTATGTTGACGTTGAAAACATTGAGGAGCTTAACCAGAAATTTGAAAGTCTGTGGAATCTTGGTAAACCACTATAAAACCCTTTTATTTGATTTCAACAGGTTTTCGGGTTTAACATCAACCTATATATACTAGTGGTAAACTAACGTTTTTTTAACAATTGTTAAATGTTTTGGGGAAGGAAGATGGACGAAGGACATCCGCACAACCCAACTGTTGATAACTCTCCTGACCATAGACAGACAAAAAACACCTTTCACAACTATGGCAGTCACACCTCTCAGCATAGCAGATTTTTTGACACACTCAGTTAAGTGAAAGTATAAGGGAAAAACGCCTCCTGATTTTGTCTCAAATGCCCATGAGGTGAATCTTCAGCTGAGATAAACAAATTTTTTTCTCCTTTTGGACTTAATGCTCCCGACGGGATTTGAACCCGTGTCTACGGCTCACCCTAAACCCCTTCTTTGGGGATAAAACACCTTTCTTCCTAAGAAAGGGGTTTACGAGAGGCCGTGATGATTGGCCGGACTACACCACGGGAGCATACAGTTTTTTATCCACCTGATGCTATTTTTATTACTGTTATCTTGTCATTTTCTTGTAGCATGCTTGTGAGAGGTACAGGCTGGTTTTTGCGTAACGCTATAACCGCATCTGGTTTAAGTTTTATTTGTTTGAATAGTTTTTCAACTGTAGCGGGTTTAGATATATTGTACTCTTTTGTTGTGTTTTCAGGTAGTGTTTTTACTTGTATCTTCATTGAACCGATACCGTAATAAAAAACCCGTTGATTAAGCTTTTGAAGGAAAAACCTGCTGGGGTAGCCTAGCCAGGCCAAGGCGGTGGCCTCGAGAGCCACTGGTGCAGTTGGCACCTCAAGGGTTCAAATCCCTTCCCCAGCGTAAAAAACCGTTTTTTTATCCGGAAATAAGTCTTTTCTCCTAAAATATTTATATGAGATGGGTTCTTATTTTCGTAGGATGAAGAAAGGATTCTCTGCTGTTGTTGTGGTTTATCTAATGTTCTCAGCCTTTTTCCCATTGTTGAGTAATAGTTCTATTATGGAATCTAATCTAAATCCATCCAAAGGTGGGTGGTTGGAGGAAAGAGATGGTGTAAGGATTCTGCATTTGAATGGTTCATACTATGACATGGGTTATGCACATGGTTCTCTTTTAAGGAACGAGTGCTTAGAGGATTTGAGGGGTTTCATTGATTTCGCTGAGAGTTACGGTTACAGTTACAGTGATTTTCTTGGATTGTGGGATACAGTTAAGGATTACATTCCAGCAGAATATATTGAGGAGATACAGGGTGTTGCAGATGGAGCTAACGTATCTTTTGAGCAGGTTGCAGTAGGAAACATCATGGCTATGTGGGTTCACTGCTCAGGTTTCAGTGCATGGGGTCCTGCAACCAGTGATGGTAGGCTTTATCAGATGCGGAGTCTTGATTTTCCTGTGAATATCAGAGATCCTTTGACCGGCAGATTTTTGCAGGAAAACTCTGTTCTCATTGTCCGTGAGCCCTTTGGTGGATTAGCATCCCTCGACCCATCATTTGCTGGTTTTGTTGGAAGCCTTGGTGGGTTAAACGAGAAAGGTATCGCGGTTGAGGTTCTCTCTTCATGGAGTAACGATGAACAGTGGAATGGCATACCTATGATGTTCCGTCAGAGGATGGTGCTTGATCACGCTTCTACCATCAACGAAGCCCTTGGTATTTTAACCTCAAACAGAACGTGTGGATGGAACTTTATTGTGTCTGATGGAAAAATACCTGTGGGTTATGCAGTTGAGACCACTGCAAACCATTTTTATGTTGGAACATGGAACAACAGTGTTGAGTCTACTCCGCCTTTTTGGATGCTGGATCATGTTGTAAGGCGAACCAATATTTTTGTTGCACCTGAGACCGCATCAACTCAAAGGAGTTATTACAACCCCAGGTTTTCTTTTATTCATGGTAAAAACATTTTGGGTTGGAGTAAAATCCCCGCCTTTATCCCTTGGAGGCACTACAAAGCCTTTAGTAAGGATATAGAGGATAAAGTAGGTAATATAGATTTAAATAAAAGCATAATCATAGCCCGAGGTCTCTATCAGGGGAAAACGGATTTTGTTTTTTCCTTGATGGTAAAGATGAGGATGTATACAACACTCCATCAATGGGCGGCATGCCCTGAGACAGGAGAGATGCTTATTTCCTTTGCAACCGCTGACAAACAGGCTCATGAGAATCCAGTGTATGATTTCAACCTGTTTGAACTTGTCAACGAAAAACCTTAGGTTTATTTGTAGCAAGCTATTTAAATAATATAGTAAATAATATTTTATTGTCATTTTGATTATGGAGGAATTGAAAACGGTAAAAGGGTTGCTTGGCCTCAAAGTAATCTTCCTTTTGGTTGTTCTCCTTGCAGTAAACCTCGCAGGTTGTGTCCAGGAGAAAAACCATTTACAAGGATATGTTGAGGTATCACCGGAGGTGAAGTTGGATGAGCCCTCTGTGCTACCAAATTGGAAAGACGATGAGTACCATGATTATTACTCAACCGTTCAGAAGCTAAGAGGGTTCAATAGAATGTTTCCCAACCTGGTTGACCTTTTTTCGATAGGTAAAAGCGTTTCTGGTAGAGATATATGGTGCATGAGGTTAACCAATGAGGGCAACAACAGCGTTAAACTTTCCTGTTTGATTGATGGCTGCATCCATGGTTGCGAATGGGAAGCTGGTGAAGCTCCTCTTTATCTTGCTGAGTATCTGTTAATCAATTTTGGTAAAAACGCAACGGTATCCAGTATTTTGAACACCACCGAAGTTTATATTGTTCCTCTCGTGAATCCTGATGGACGGGAAAACGATGAACGTTGGAATGCAAACGGCATAGATTTGAACAGAAACTTTGATGTTGATTTTGGCAGGTTAAGGGGGCATGTTCTGCCTTTGGGAAAGATTTTTGGTAGGATAAAAATTCCTGTTGTCAGTGTTCCTCTGCTGGGTTTATGGTTCACCAACTGTGGCAGATATCCTTTTTCTGAGCCTGAGACACGGGCTATGCAAGGCCTTATGGAGAATCTTGCCTCTCATAATTTCTCCTTTTATGTGAACTGCCACACGGCGATGCACATGGTTATCACTCCTTGGAACGCCTTTAAGCCACCCTTTGAGATACCCTCCAATGAGGAAAACGTGTTCAATTATGTTAAAAAATGGGTGGTGGAGAACACAGAATATGAGGATAAACCTATGAATTATCATGCAAGCGGCACCGCTATTGACTGGTGTTTCAAGGAGTTTCACGTCCCATCATTCACCTTCGAAATCCTGTCAAAGGACTATGAACCTGGCTCTGGTCATGGTAAACATGATCATCTAGTTCATTGGATGAAAACAACTCTCCCTTTTTTCATGTATCTCCTTGTTAACATTGACAGTCTTAAGGATTGGAAGTTACCCATCAAGCAGTATCCTCTTCCAGATGGTGTACCACCTCAGCCGCTGAGATAAGGTTCTGCCAACAACTTTCTGCTTCATCCTTTAAATAAGGTTTGTTTTATATGGGGTTTGGAGAATGGAAGAGGGTATTCCTTATGTGGATGAGATTTTCGGGTTGCTGAGAGAGGAGATGAAACGGTTTTCTCCTCCTGTTGTTTCCCATCTTCAGTGGAAAAGGATAAGGCAGACTCCTTTCACCGTTTTGGTCTCATGTATCCTCAGTCTCCGCACAAAGGATGAGGTGACCGCGGAGGCCTCTGTGAGGTTGCTCAAGAGATATGATACACCTGAGAAGCTGAGTAAGCTTTCTGTTGAGGAAATCGAGTCTTTGATTTACCCTGTTGGTTTTTACCATACTAAAGCAAGGAGATTGAAGGAGATTGCGAAAACTCTTGTTGAAAGCTATGATGGCAGGGTTCCAGACAGTTTTGAGGAACTGCTGAAACTTAGGGGTGTGGGGAGGAAGACTGCCAATATTGTTATGACTTATGGTCATAAGGAGGAGGGTTATCTAGCAATCGATACTCATTGTCATCGTATCCCAAATCGTTTGGGTTGGGTGAACACAAGAACTCCTGAGGAAACTGAGAGAGAACTTAAGAAGCTGCTGCCTGAAGGGTATTGGATGGAATTTAACCATCTTTTTGTGAGGTTTGGACAAACAATCTGTTTACCAGTTTCTCCTAAATGCAGTGTTTGCCCCATACAAAAATACTGTAAAAGGGTTGGCGTTAAGAACCATCGTTAAATCTTTGTGTCTGAAAGATTAGAGAGAAGATCTATCTGTTCAGCCACCTTTCTCCCCTTGTCTGTGAGTCTATACGGTTTTATCTTCCCAGATGCTGTTGGTGCAACCTCTATTAAACCATTTTCTTCAAGTAGATTCCTTGCTTTGTAAAATGTTTCTGGCGAGATAGGTAGTTTCCTTTGTAGTTTAGATGTAAGCATTTCTCCTTGTTTGTAGAGAGTATGAAGTATATGACATACACCTGTTGTCTCCACTATTGGGCACACATTCTC
>JAGGZU010000116.1 GCA_021161865.1 Thermoplasmata archaeon | reverse complement strand
GCGTCATCAAATGGAAAATCCCAGTCCACAATGAACTGCCATGTTAATCTGTAACCGTTGGAGATGCTTGTCTCTGTGACGGTGCATCCAGATATTGAGACCCAGCTGGAACCACTGACTATAGAATAGCTATTTGAATCAACATTCCATTTCAGCGTAAAGTAGTTTCCACCACTCACACCAATACGAAGTTCACAGTCATCAACATCAGCTGCCCCATCTAAATCCGTGTGATCTGTTCTAATAGTGGTTACCTTTTTTCCAGCATATATATTTGTTGCACCACCATAGTAACTGGCTGCAGGAGTATATTTGTTGTGAACAAGTACTCCTTCAGCATAAAAGTTGTTGCAGGGGGAAACATGTTTTAGGTTGTATGTTTGTACTGTACCTGGATAAAAAACTATGGAAGTGACTTCAACCCATCTTTCGTTTACCGTGAATAGTTTATCACCTATTTCAAGCGGAAATGCATTCATACCATGGCTTTTTTTGAGGTGTTGAGGATTTATCGCAGCCCAGCCTGTTTTACCATCAGGTTTCATAACATAAAAGGGGTGTTCGTCTGTTACACGAATACGGTTGTTGATTAGATAGTACCCTTCACGGATAGGTGACTCCAGTGAAAGTACAGTAGCCACTACTTTTTTATGATGTTGCAAATCATAGGAGAGTACTTTGTCACCTACTTTTATATCCTCAATGTTCTTCGTGGTGCCATCAGCCATAGTCACCTTTGTACCTGCTGGGAAACAGCAGGTGTTGTGAGTAACAACATCATCGGCGAGGAAAGTGCCTTGTTTCATGTCAACAAGGTTGTAGGTAAGGTAACTTCCTTTTACTGGAATGATATTTGTGACTTCAACCTCCTCCAAGGTACCATTAGAAGAAAGCTGATAAACATGATCACCAACCTCAAGCTTTTTTGCACCAATCTCCATGTCATCCAAACCATCAACAGTAGCCCAACCCTTCTCCCTCGTCCAGAATGGATGATTCGCAGTAGGTCTTAGCACCTTACCATTCGCTAGATAAACCTCATAAACATCATCATGCATCTTCGTCATAACCTCTTTAACAGATGCGTTTTCAACAGTCCCATTCTCCTGGTTAAACACTTTAACAACATCCCCAACCTGAACATCCTTAATCGGTTTATACGTCCCATTAGCCATACTAACCGGTGTATCAGGCATAAAACATTTAGAGTTGTGAACAAGAATATTGTTAGCGTAGTAGGTGTGGTACCTTTCTATCTCAAGGTTGTAGGTTGGAATCCTTGTGTACACCTTTTTTACTGAGAAAACTGGAATTCTGGTACCGTTGATATCGAGGAGACTGTCACCACTCCTAATCATCCAAGCAGCCTTCCACCCTCCATCAACATAAAGCATATGCTCTGGGGTAACTCCAAGTAAACCATCATTGATGACAAGATAATAATCAGCCATCTCACCCGCAGTATGATGAAACACTCTTGTAACCTGGCTAACCACAATCTTACCAGTTTTTTCATCAAACGATTTAACCAAGTCACCAACCATCACATCCTCAATAGGTTTGTAACTTCCATCAGCCATAGTAACATTTGTTCCAGCAAGAAAACAAGTGTTGTGTGTTATGACGTCTTCAGCGATAAATGTTCCGTAGGTCATGTTCACTAAGTTATATGCATAGTACGCCCCTACAACCGGTATGATGCTAATGATCTTTATTTCTCTTAGTGTTCCATTTGCTGTCACCTTGTATATGTGGTCTCCAACCTCTAGTTTACCTGCTCCAATCCCTAGCTCATCTCTGCCGCTGATCGATGCCCATCCTTTTTCTTTTGTCCAAAACGGGTGGTTAGCCGTTGGTTCCAGTTTACTACCGTCTTCAAGATAGACTTCATAAATATCGTCATGTATACCTGCCTGCAGTTGTTTTATAGGTGCGTTTTTTATTTCACCTGTTTTTTCGTTGAATACTTTAACCCAATCCCCTACTTTGATATCCTCGATTTTTTTGTAGCTTCCATTCGCCATGTTCACTGTTGTACCAGGCATGAAACAGCAGGTGTTGTGTGTGACAATATCCTCTGCGACAAAGGTACCATATTTCATGTCAACAAAGTTGTATGTGAGATATTTTCCTTCAACTGGAACGATGTTCAAAATTTTCAATTCTTTTAAAGATCCGTTTGGTTGAACTGAGTAAACATGATCTCCAACCTCGAGTTTACCAGCATTCATACCCATCTCATCTAACCCACTAATGGTTGCCCAACCCTTTTCTTTAGTGTAAAATGGATGGTTTGCTGTTGGTTTTATAACACGTCCATCCTCCAGATAAACCTCATATACATCATCGTGTAGTTTAACGTGTGTTAGATTAACCGTTGCGTTCTCTATCTTTTTTGTTTTTTCATTGAAAACCTTGACCATGTCTCCGGGCTTAACCTTCTCAATAGGCTTATATCCCCCATCAGCCAGGTTTATGTAGGTCCCTGGCATGAGGCATTCTATGGCACAGGTGTTGTGTACTAGTGAACCATTTGCAAAAAAGTTATCCGGCTTCTCCACATTCAGGTTGTAAACCGTTAATGGACCAGGGCGGTAGTCTATTGAGGTTATTTTCATCCATGTCCTGTTAACCATGAAAACCTTATCCCTCACCTCAAGGGGTAGGATGTTTTTGAACCCATGTGTTTTCATTGTGAACGCTGGGTCAATAGCGGCCCAACCCTCTCTGCCATCAGGTTTTTTAACCCATAGAGGGTGGTCGTTTGTTGGTTTCAACATACCGTTGTTTATATCATACACTCCTTCTCTTGTTAGTATCTCTAATCCAAGGACCCTGGAGGCAACAAACCTTTTTTTCTCCAAATCATATGAGAGAACCCGGTCCCCGTGACCCATTTTCTCTATGGGTTTAAGGGTGCCATCAGCCATTGTTATCAGTGTACCTGGTGGGAAACATGTGCAGCCTGTGTTGTGTGTGACAACATCCTCTGCGATAAAGGTGCCGTATTTCATGTCAACCAGATTATATGTGAGGTAGTTACCCTCTATGGGAACAATATCGGCTACCTCAACCATCTTCAGAGAGCCGTTGGGCTGAATCTCATAAACATGGTCTCCAACCTCAAGCTTTTTTGCACCAATGCTCATATCATCCAAACCATCAACAGTAGCCCAACCTTTTTCCTTCGTCCAAAAAGGGTGGTTGGCACTCGGTTTCAATATTTTTCCGTTAGAAAGATGTATCTCATAGACGTTGTCATGCATTTTTGTCATTGTTTCGGTTACAGGCGCATCCTCCACTTTCATTGTTTTATTGTTGAACACCTTCACCATGTCGCCTATTTTAATATCCTCAATAGGTTTGTAACTCCCATTAGCAAGGTTGATTTTTGTGCCAGGGAGAAAACATACGCCTGTGTTGTGTCCAATGAAGTCGTCGATAAGGTAGGTGTGGTACATCATGTTGGCGAGATCGAATGTAACATATTCTCCTTCAACTGGAACGATGCTGTTTATTTTTATTATCTCTAAGGTTCCATCTGGTTTAGCATGGTAAACATGATCTCCAACCTCTAGTTTCTCAGCACCAATGTTGAGTTTATCAAGACCGTTAACATTCGCCCAGCCTTTTTCAACTGTGTAAAAATAGTGGTCATCCCCAACCCTAAGAACCTCACCATTCGAAAAATGTATCTCATGAACGTTATCATGGAGTGTTGTGAAAAGGTCGTGTTTAACTGGTGCAACCTTAACCGTCCAATTTTTTGTGTCAAAAACCTTAACCAAATCACCCCTCTTAATCTCCTCAATATGCTTGAATGTTCCATCAGCCATACTTATAGGAGTACCAGGCATAACACATTCAGAACATGTATTATGAGCAAGTGTTCCATTTGCAAAGAAATTATTAGTCTCTCTAACATCCAAAGTATATACTCGGAGTGGACCTGGGCGAAATCTAATGGATTTCACTTTAACCCAGGTTTTGTTAAGGGTAAACAGTTCGTCACCCACTTCAAGTGGTAGAATATCCTTTAAAAAAGGATGAAATTTCATCGAATAAACCGGGTCAACCGCCGCCCAGCCTTCTCTACCATCAGATTTGCGAACATACAAAGGGTGATCGCAGGTAGGACTAACCAAACCATCGTTGATATCGTAGACACCCTCCCGTATGGGTTCTTCGATCCCCACAGTTTTTTCAGCAACAAATCTTTGTTTTTCTAGATCATATGATAAAACAAGGTCGCCGGTCTTTACATCCTCTATCGGTTTAAAACTCCCATCAGCCATGGCGATCAATGTGCCAGGTGGAAAACAGGTAATAGAAGCGGAGGGTTCATATTCTCCTATTTCCTCACCACTTAATTCATCATGCCACCACCAGGAGTAGTTGTAGGGCTCCATGGTTTTGTTGTTCACTAAAGCACTGTAAACATCCAATCGAGGTATCTCAATTTTTAGTGTGTCGTTGTATGTGTATTCGATTGGTTTACCTGTGCTTCTCAACCTGTATTTTAGGTCCACTGGAGTTAAATCCTCATGCTCTAAAACAAGTGCCGCTGCGCCTGCAACAAATGGTGCACTCATGGATGTGCCGCTGCTTGTTCCAACAGTTGTTGTGATGTTTACTCCAGGAGCAAAAATGTCCAGTGTCGGGTTAACGTTGGAGAAGTTTGCTATACTATCGTTGTCGTCGGTTGTTCCAACAGAAAACACCTTACTCGCGCATGCTGGGCTTGTCAGATTTCTGCCACCGCCGTTACCTGCCGCAGCAACAACGAAAACACCTTCTTCAACGGCTTGATTGCAGAGTTCAGCAACAGGGTTTTCATCGTAGAAACCGGATGATGTGGCTTTTGTCCCTATGCTGAACAATATTATATCTGGGTTCTGCTGGATGCAGTATTTGAGTCCAGCGAGTACATCAGACTCGTAACCAACACCATCCTTGTCAATAACCTTTGCTACAACAAGCTCTGCATCAGGTGCAACCTTTTTAAGTACGGATGCAACCCTCGTCCCATGACCATGATCATCAAAGGGGTCATTGTCGTTGTTAACGAAATCGTATCCATAACTGTAGCTGACAACAGAAGAGTCAACCCCTGTGTCAAGCATACATATTTTGATTCCATCACCCGTTAAACCAAAGTTTTCCTCTGCCTCGTTAAATCTAATCAACGGTAGGCTTTCATTTAACAGTACAGCGAATTTGTGGTCTGTGATGAAAGCTTCAATGTCGTTGTCTTTTTTGAGTTGTTCAAAAACACTGTAACTCATAACCCCTGCTACCATCTCTTGGTCTGGGAACTCCTGTGTTACTATGAAACCGTTTTCCTTCAACCTCCGTGTGTAGTTAACAAAATCGTCCTCCATTGAGTCTCTGTATCTTATAATGACTCGTGTTTTACCTGTGTGAAGAACCTGTTTACCAACATCCACGGGCACAACTGGGGGATGATGATGGATGAGCATGCTCCGCTGCCACTGGTACAACCCAAGAGAGTAATCGCTGTTGTTGACCACAAAATCAAGGATGGATGTCAGAGTTGACTTGTTGGTGAAACCATTGAACTCAGTGTAGAGGAAACCGAGGTCGTTGTGGTCAACAACCACGTAGATGGTTGGGTAAACCCTGACATCGAAATTCTGTGTAACTGTGGCGTTGTTTTCCCCGTTCACATAAATAAATGTGATGTTTACCTCGTATTTCTGTCTTAGTTCATCAACTATTTTACTTTGGTTTATGCATTGCTGATAATATTTTGTGTGGTAGAAGAACAAAAACACTGGTGTGTTGTTCACTAAACTACTGTAAACCACGTTGTGAACTGGGTCAGGGTACCTTGGTTGTGTCACAGGTAAATCCTGCCCTATCCATTCCAGTAAACCACCTTGGATGTTGTAAACATGTTTAAAGCTGCTGTTAGTTATGATTTCACAGGCTTTTTCACCAAGGTAACCGCTTCTTGAGTAAACAACAATGGTTGTGTTTTTATCTGTATCATTAAGTTGGTCCATTGTTTCAGATAATGTGGAAAACGGTAGGGGAACCGCTCCCTGTATGTGACCGGAGTAATACTCTCCATCCGATCTAACATCCAGCAAAAGAATGCTGCCATTGTGTGTAGAGTTAATCATAGTGTAAGCCTCCCGTGGTGTAATCTCAACGTATTTTGGTGGAGGAGGCTGCACCCTTATTTCAAGGTCGTCCTCACCGTAAACATAAAGTATGTTTGGGTCACAGTACCTGCTGGTAACGTTAACAGTATTTGTGCCGTCTCCAACCTTTTTAGCCTCAGCATCAAACTCTATGAACAAACTTTTACCTGGGCAAATAACCTTTTCCTTTGACGGTATCGCCCAAACTATTGAGTTGTTTTTTATACCGTCTGGTTCACGTGGTTTATTGTCTACTGTGGAGTTGCCACTGTAGTTAAGCGTCTGCGGCAGGTTTTCGCGAATAAATAAATCATAAAGCATGTAGCGACCAGAACCAGTGTTTGTAACCGTGATGTTAAACCTCAGTGTTTCGCCTATTGTTGCGCTTATATTGTCAACCCATGCGCTGCCGTTCCAAACCTTTTTGTCAACATTTATAACCGGCCAACATTGTGTTTTTACTGTTGCTGTGTCCTCACCATACTTCACCTCACCTTTTTTGTATCGCTGAGTGACGTTGACACGGTTAACGTGTTCCCCACATTCTTCGACAAACGCGTTAAACTTCAGTATAATGGATTCCCCTGGTTTAACATTTGAAACATGCCAGTATAGGTGGTTTCCTACAATTATGTCGGGTTTCTGCGGTATCGCCCTGCCTCCGTATTTTAAACCCTGTGCTAGATAATCTTTGATGAAAACATTGGATTTGGTCTTACCGGTGTTTGTGACAATTAGTTTGAATATAACCTCATCTCCCTCATCCGCCTCAATCTGTTTCCTGTAGGTATAACCGTCTTTGCTAACATAGACCTCCACGGTTTCATCAGGGTTGATTTTGGTGTAATCATTTCTCCAGTTTATATGGTGTTTTGGTTTAAGAGAAATAGGTTGCTGCTGTGAAGAAACCTGGTTTTCCTGATCAGTGGTTTCATTGAATGACTTTCTTCCTGATGAATCGTCGGTTTCATTTAATGTGTTTCCTTTTGTTCCGTTGCTGAGACTTTGGTTTCTCATGCCCGGTGTTGTTGCATTGTCGGCTATGCCTGCGGAACCTGTTGTTGTGGTGTTGGTTGTCTCATTTTGTTTGCCTTCATCGTCTTCAGTCGTCTGATTTGGGAGAGAAACACTGCTGTTTTCATATTCCCCAACGGTTTCATTTACATGCTGCGATTTATCAACAGAGGTTTCATTAGACCTTCCAGTATTAACATTGTTTTTTTCTGTTTCATTTTCTCCACTACCGGTATCTTCAACTGTTTCTTCCCGCATTTTTTCGAGTGACGCTTTGATATCAAAAGCATTGTTTCTGTTATGGTGTGAACGCTTGTTTTTTGATGATGGAACAGGAAAATGGTTTAAATCATTTATCTCCCTAAGTCTTTTTGAGTCCTTGCATTTTAATGGTGGTGGCCCAGCGAGCATAGCTGGCATAAAAATAGGGAAAATCAACATAAACACAACAAAAAGAGATAATGCCCCTCTCATCAGTGGCGAGTTTCTTCTAAATGCAAAGGGCGGCGGTATGACTCTCTTACGTGAGGGGTGCTGTTTAGATGTTCTAACCATCCATGGTTTCTGTTCCTTTGAAACAAAAACCTTGATAACTCTGTTTGTCTCCTCCGATTTTTTTGAATGGTTTTTTTTCTCCACGTTATTGTGTTTGTTAAAGTTGGTGACCATGGTTTTATTTATCTTTTTATCAAGGTATTCCGCGACAACATCGTGTTCAAATCGTTTAACATCATCAAGGTTTTTCTGGTAGAACAACCTGTGTGTCATTAGCATGTGATGTGCCTCTTCAAAGGGCAGATTGTTAAGTGAAACAACATTAACTGGTGTATGTTGGAAGATATGTCGTGTTTTTTTGAGGGTTTGTTCTATTATTCTTGTTGCCTCAAGGGATGTTGTCTGTGAATCAAACAGGAGAAGTATGCTTAAACCGTTGAGCGCTCTTTTGTTGATGTAAGCTGCTTTAACCTTATCCTCTTTTTTTAGCATTGAAACAATTTTTTCTAGTTTTTTGTTTGACGGTTTTTTTAGAAGAAGGTTTAGTAAAGAGTTTTTCTTGTTTAGTTGTTCAACAGCCGTTCTTCCAGAGATAAGCAGGGGAAGAGTGGGTTTGATGGTGACTGGAAATATTTCTGCTTCTTTGTTGTCAACACTGATTTTAATCTTCCATTGACCTTGTTCTGCTTTTCCATCAAAACCTATACAAAACACGTAGGTTTCTCCCTTGTTGTAGCATTTTTCCGGTTTAATGTATGTTTTTTTGTACCCGCTTAGGTCACGCCATGTACCGTGATCATATTGCCAGCAGTAGTAGTTTAGTATGCTCCTGTTTGTTTTATCTGGAACAACGTCTCCCTTGTATGCTATCACGGTTATCTTGCTTGCCTGTGACGTTAAATCTAGTTTGACTGTGAAAAAACCTCCTGCGGCTATGGCTATGGTTGTGCAGGAGACATCAGGGTGTATATATGATGTGAGGTACGCATCCTTTATGAATGAGGGTTGCGCTGACGGTAGCAGGTTGATTAACAGGAGTGGGAGTATAAGGAATATGATTAAAACAGCATA
Organism: Thermoplasmata archaeon; assembly: GCA_021161865.1. GTDB lineage: Archaea > Thermoplasmatota > E2 > DHVEG-1 > B18-G2 > B91-G9. Next base: position 185 of record JAGGZU010000116.1, on the reverse strand, counting down.
GCGCCTGTAAAGCCTATGGTACATCATCCCACCCTCTCAAACTGTAATATTCTGTCTCCTATATATAGGTTTATACATTATCCTATCTATTAGGTAGTTGGAAAAAAAGCATCGAAACCTATGATCTCCTCAACAGGAGCGTAATCATCCGTAAAGTAAATACTGCTGGTTGTGTGAAACTCTTC
>JAGGZU010000006.1 GCA_021161865.1 Thermoplasmata archaeon | reverse complement strand
TGATACTGGAAACGCCTTTTGATGAACGAAGAACAGATATAGAAAACATCGCTGTGGTGAAGTCGCTTCGTGAAGATTGAAATACAGCAAATTACTAAAACAAAAACATGTTTCACCTCTAGTGGAACGCGGGCGTGATCTAGGGGTTAGGAGAACCTGGGGAGACGGTTTTTTTCCACTAAATTTTTTGGCGGTATTTCCCACAGTTTTATTAAAACCCCCTTTTTTATTTTTTTGTTGAGGTGTAAGAAATGAGTTTAGAGCAGGAAAAGTATGTAAAGGAGCTTGAGAAGCAAGTGAGGGATTTTAAGTTTTGTTCATGGAATTTGTGACAGGTTTGGAAGTTATTTGTCTCTTAAGAAAGATGTTGAGTTAATATGGTTTTTTCTGAGGAAAAAGGATCATGTTGCTAGGTGGGTGGAGGTGATTCATGTTTTTAAGCGACGTGGGTGGGCTAAATCAACTGTGGAGAATCATTTACGTAACCTTCTTAGGATTGGTGTGCTGGTTAAGGGTGGGTTACCTGGCGAGTATGTGTTGGATAAGAGTCTTTCTGAGGATATGGATGAGTTGGCAAGATGGGTTTTGGGTGACATATACCGGTTGGCGAGGGAGAGTTGGAGGAATAAGGTTTACTATTAGTGGTTATGAGTTTTTGTATTTATGGTTTAAACGTTTTGTGTTCTCAGATTTTTTTGTTGGTTTTTAATAGGTTTTTAACTGCTTTAGGCACTACAACAGGAGTAAAAGCACAATAATTATTATTTTTTTTCAGCAATTAGAGAGAGTATATTGTTGAGAAATAGAATCTTTTTTTAGTTAAAAAAGTGTGGACTCTACCATATCTCTTTTTGTTTGATATGTTGTTGATGTGTCGATTAACGTAACAATTAACTAACGATTTGTTATTAATGTTTCAATAAAATTTTTCATAGAAAAATTTAAATCCTGTTTTTTGGTTAATGTCTTTTTGGAGGTGTAGATTCAGCAACTGGTTTGCAATCCTCACCTAATGTTATAGAGTGTCGCTCATTCTGTGAGGAAACCGGAGATGTTCTATAACATTGTTTGAGGGGTGGATGCTGTAAATGTTGCTGTTTCGCCTATAGAAAAGAATATGGAGGAGGGAGTGAAAATATGCGAGGCTGGGTATTGTTTAAAAGAGGATTGACCCTAGTGATCATCCTCTTGTGTATTGAAGTTGCTGTTACACCTTTGATAAGCGATGGTGCAGTAGAAATGAAAGAAATGTTTCCGTTTCACTTAGAAGAGACTTCTCTTGGATGCATCACGTTTAGGACCATTGTTGTTCCTGATGATTACCCGAGTATACAGGAGGCTATTAACCATGCTCTTTTTGGGGACACCATAAAGGTGAGGCCTGGTGTATATTATGAGAACATTATCGTGGATAGAATGGTGGATATAATAGGAAGCGGTAGTAGTGTCACCGTCATCGATGGCGGAGGTAGTGGTGATGTGGTAAAGATTATTGCGGATGGTGTGAAGATCAGTGATCTTGCTATAAGGAATAGTGGGAAAACCGGTGTTTTTATAGGGAATCCAAATTACGATTCTGTAACACAGGGTGATGCGGGGATTCATGTTTTGTCTCATTATAACACCATAGAGCGGAATGAGATTTCAGGGTGTGCTGTTGGCATAATTCTTGATTCATCTAGTGGGAATCAGATACATGATAACATAATAATGGATAGTGTATACACTGGTGTTTGGTTCTTCCGCTCTCATGCAAATGAAGTTAGTGGTAACGAATTGTCTGATAATGAAGATGGTTTTTACTTGAATTTCTCTTGTCTCGGAAACATGATAGTTGGTAATACAGTTTTTGGTAACGAGATGGATGGATTATATGTTAGCGAAACATCGCGAAGCAACAGTTTCATTGGAAATGGAGTCATGGACAACGGTGTTTTTGGTGTGGAAGTCCTGGGCGCATCAGATAACAACAATTTTCATCACAACGATTTAGTAAACAACATTCAAAACGCTTTTGACAACTCTGTTAACACCTGGGATGATAACGTCAGCGAAGGAAACTATTGGAGTGATTACACAGGGGTAGATGCTGATGGTGATGGAATTGGGGATACACCTTATGATATCCCAGGTGGTGAATCAAAGGGATGTTTCTATGGAAGTCAGGATAGATACCCCTTAATGACCCCTGCTACTGAAATAAATCCGCCAAAAATACATATAATAAAACCAGAGAACAATACCTTATACATTCGAAACAAAAAAATAATGCATCTACCTACAACAGTAATAATCGGAAAAATAGACGTCTATGTTAACGCAACAGATAACGAAACCGGTGTAAACCAAGTAGAATTTTACATCGACAAAAACCTTAAAGCAACAGACGCCGTAAAACCATACACTTGGATTTGGGATGAAAAAATCTTAGGAAGACATACAATAAAAGTTGTTGCGTATGATAACGCTGGAAACCACGCAGAAGATGAGGCAACTGTGTGGAAGTTTTTCTAAAACGCCTGTCTCTTTTCGATTTAGTTTTTTGTCGGGAACCTTTAATAAGTGCATATAAGTTCATAAAAGAGTTAGAAACTAAATATAAACAAAATATGTGGTTAAAAAATTTAGAGGGACTATAAACATAATTTTTTTCTTATTTTTCGATACATCATTTCTAATATGCAACATATATATTAATTTAGAGTAAAATTGAGCCACCTTTGGCAGCTATATC
>JAGGZU010000103.1 GCA_021161865.1 Thermoplasmata archaeon | reverse complement strand
GGAGAATATACATTGGTTTCCTTAAAGAATTAGGATGGGGTGTTGTTCTTGATGACACGTTGAATGTTACTGTGAACGCCTCTGAGGACATAGATTATGTGGTGTTTAATTTAACAGATACCCGCACTGGGTTAACCTATATTCAGAATGATACTGAGCCGCCATTTGAAACTGCTTTCATGGTACCAAACTCTTTCTTCTATGTGATAACAGTGACAGGTTACTATAATGGTACAGCCTGCTGCAGCGATCAAGAGGGCTATATTGCGTACATAAACCTTCGTTTAAGCAACTGGCCCTAAAGAGTAATGTTGTACTGTTGAAATGGTGAACGGTGGCAGGATGTCAAGGCAGAGTATACTCTCAACTGTTTTTTCTTTTCTTCTTGTGGCAACAAGTTGTTTAGCTTTCCCTAGCAGCAGTGTTTTCATGGTTGAGAGAGACACAACAAGTAGTTGGATGGAAAACTCTTCTTTTTCTTTGAACGTGGAGATGTTTGTGTACAATGGCTCAGCATGGACTGATACTGTGGAGAAAACGGTTGGAACCGATTTGGAGTTTAAGGTTGTTGTGAGTGATGCGACAGGTAGTTACCTTATGGTGACGGTTGTTTTACCTGGGTTGCTTGAGTACACTGGAGAGGCTTTTCCTCCTCCTCAGAATGTTACTGAGAACGAGTATGGTAGTTCTAACCTTTACTGGTATTATGATGATGGAGGCGGGTCAAGAACCTTTCTTTATCATGCGGTTGTGAGGGATAATGGTACTGCTTACAGTACGGTTTCTGCCATATTGTTGTATCCATTGCCTGAGAATGTTGCGGATAGTGTGAGAGTTAATGGTACCCGTTTACCTACAGCAGATGCTGGTGGTCCATATAATGTAACGGTTGGAGAAAAAGTGTTTTTTAATGGTTCGTTGAGTGTTGACAACGATGAGGGAGGCTGCTGTATATTAAGGTATGATTGGAGGTTTTATGAAAACGACACATGGCATAACGACACTGGACCTACACAGGTTCATGTTTATCAGGAGCCTGGTAACTATTCTGTTACGCTTCGTGTTTGGGATGATGAGGGTGAAACTGGTAATGATACAACAAATGTTACAGTACGTGCAACCGATGAGCTTATGGTTTATGCGCATGGACCATATTCTGGACTAGTTGGGGAACCGGTTCAGTTTTATGGTTCAGCGTATGGTGGAACACCACCATATTCTTGGAGTTGGGATTTTGGCGATGGTGGTAGTAGCAATGAGCAGAATCCATCGCATGTTTACACGGTAGCTGGAAGCTACACTGTTGTGCTCACAGTAGTTGACTCGGAGCATAGGGTTGCTTATGATTCAGCGGATGTTGATGTCAGTGAGAACGATGTTGTTCCTCCTGATGTTGAGATAGTGAAACCTGTTGATGCTGTGTATCTTTGGAACAACAGGTTGTTTTCGTTTTTTGTTCCTGTTGTGATTGGTGATGTGGATGTTAAAGCTGATGCATCTGATGCTGATGGTGTTGATAGGGTCGAGTTTTATGTTGATGGTGCACTCAAGTCTGTGGATTATGAGAAACCTTTTGTTTGGAGGTGGAGTGAGAAAACCTTTGGGCAACATGATGTTAGGGTTGTTGCCTATGATAACGCTGGGAACAGTGCAACCACAGAGATGTCGGTGTGGAAGTTTTTTTAGGTCTTCCGCATAAAACTTAAATAAACTGCAGATATTCTATTATACTAGGGGAGATGATGTTATGAAAATGAGGAGTTTGAGGTTAGTGTGTGTGTTTTTTGTTTTGGCAGCTTTGGTTTCTTCATCCATTGTTCCAGCGATGAACACTTTTGTTGGTCTTTCAGGTGAAACAGGTTCAGGTGAGCATTACAGGTTGACTCTGGTTTCTAAATCTGATGGATTAGAGACGCCAGATAAGGAGGAGGGTAAAACTGAGTATGAGGTGGCTGACATCAATAGTGATGGTTACCTTGATATTATCTCTGTTGGTGACCATGGTAGTCCTCATGTGAACAGTGATGAGCATGGCATTATGGTGTGGCTTGGTGATAACGGTAACTACTGGGAGGTTCATCAGACTGGAAACTTTGGTTACGGTGGCTGTGCGATTGGTGACCTTAACTTGGATGGAGATTATGATATCGCATGGGGTGTTCATCATAATTACAGCAGCGACCCTCTTGGCAACACGATTATTGATGCTGCTCTTGGTGATGGTACAGGCAGCGGTTGGACCGACTGGGGTGAAGGTCTTGCCAGCAATGGTGAGGACTGGGGTATGTTTGCTACCGCTTTAGCGGATTTTGATTTGGATGGCGACCTTGATATTTTGTCTGAATCCTTTGGTTGCTGTAATGGTTTGCATTTGTATGAGAACCATGGTGACGGAAGTTGGAGTCAAGCCTGGGAGTATTCTGGTGGAAACGTTATGTACACTGTTGAAGCATGTGATTTTAATGGTGATGGTAGACCAGATTTTGTTGCAACTCATGAGGATGCAAATGCTTTTCTTGGTGACGGAAACTTTGGTTTCACCATTGTGGACAATGGTTTACCTGTTGGTTCAATTAATGCTATAGACTGCGGTGACATGAACAATGATGGTGCTGATGATCTAGTGGTTGGTTTGGATAATAATGGTGTTAGATGTTATGTTTTTGATGTTGATACTAACACATGGAAACCTAGATCCACTGGTTTACCAACCTCTGGCGATTATTATCTTGTGCAGTTTGGTGACTTAAATGGTGACGGATATTTGGATATAGTTGTTTATTCTGATCCAACTGGTAAGGTTTATCTTGGAGATGGCACAGGGAAATGGACTGGTGATGTTTCTTGGAATATGCCGGATCCTGGTAGTTATTCTGCTATGAGGGTTGATGGTGATGTCGATCATGATGGACGGGAGGATATTGTTATCCAAGCTGAGAAAGGGAGTTTTCCTACTTACAAGAATGAGCTAAGGTTGTATTCTCCTTGGCAGCAGCCAACTGAGTTGAGTGCAAGGGTTCAGATTCCAAATGGTGGTGAGGTTTTCAGGATTGGTTCTGTACGTGATATAAGGTGGCTTTCTGCTGTTCCACCTGCTGATATCCCTGGAACTGTTACGATACAGCTTTCAACAAACGGATCTTCTGGACCTTGGACAACCATAGCCTCTAATGTACCAAACAACGGTAGGTATCAGTGGGTTGTGAATGGTGAGGAATCATCTCATTGTCGTATAAAAATCATTGTTTCAGCAGGCTCTCATACAGTGGAGGCTGTTTCTTCATCTGATTTTTACATTATATCTCATGGTGATGTCTTTAAGGCATCTGCTGGTGGACCGTATTATGGCTACGTTAATGAGTCTATTCAGTTTCATGGTTCTGCATCTGGTGGTGTACAACCATATAGTTGGGAGTGGAATTTTGGTGATGGAGGGATAAGTTATCAGCAGAATCCAACGCACACTTATACTTCAGAGGGTAACTACTCGGTAACGCTTACTGTTACGGACTCCAACAACAAGGTTGCAGAGGATACAACGGTAGCGGATGTTGAGGTACCTAATGTTCCTCCGCATGCAAGTTTTTCGTTTACACCAAGTAATCCCACCACTGATGACACCGTTCAGTTCACTGATGAGTCAACTGATGTGGATGGAACGGTGGTGAAATGGCTTTGGGATTTCGGTGACGGCAGTGGTTCAGTTAAGCAGAACCCAACTCATCGTTACTATAGGGAGGGAATGTATACGGTTAGGTTGACGGTTACGGACAATGATGGGGACAAGGATTCTTTTTCAGATGAGATCTCAGTTAGCACCCCCGGCAATGTTCCACCTGTTGCGGTGATTGACTCTATTTCACCGAACCCTGTAATGGAAGGAGAAACCGTTGTTTTCACGGGTCATGGGGAGGATTCCGATGGTTTTGTTGTAGCGTACCGTTGGGAGTCAAACATCGATGGTTTACTCTCAGATGAGGCTTCTTTCAACACCAGTAATCTATCTGTTGGAACGCATGTTATAGGTTTTTCTGTGAAGGACGATGATGGGGCATGGTCAAATGTTTCTGAGGAGACACTTGTTGTTCAGTCTCAGCAGCCACCACCGTCTGATACAACTCCTCCGTCTGTGGAGATCGTTAAGCCAGGGAAAGCTGTTTATTTCAACAACAAAACCTTGTTTCCATTTTTTGTGACGGTGATAATTGGGAGCATAGATGTTGAGGTGCAGGCTTCGGATAATGAGTCTGGGTTAAATCATGTTGAGATTTATGTGGATGGTGAACAGAGGTATAACTTTAGCAGTGAACCGTTTGTTTGGAGGTGGAGTGAAAGAGCTTTTGGTAAACACAGTTTAAAGGCTGTTGCCTATGATAACGCTGGGAACAGTGCAACTGCTGAGATGAAGGTGTGGAAGCTACTTTAAAAAAAACAAAATACTCTTCCTTTTATTTTTTATCGTCACATGTATAGGGTTTGCCTGGTAGTATGGAGGAGCGGAGTGTACCTCTGAACTTTATTACCCCTTGTTTGTGGAAACCTTTGGAGGAGAAAAGGGTTTATGCTACGATTAGAAGCAGAGGTTTTGTTCGAAGGTACGGTTTGAAACCAGGGGTTAAGGTTGAGGTGAAGTATAAAAGGAAAAGGGTTGGCTTTGCGGTTGTGACAGCGGTGGAAACGATTGGTTACAAGGAGTTGAGTGATCCAAGTGTTTTCAGGAAAGCAGGTTTTGTTTCATCAACTGATTTTGTTGAGGTTGTTAAAGGTTTTTTTGTTTGGCAGTGGAAAAGGGTCGAGACTGGTAAAAAGAAGTTGTATTTTGTAGAGTTTGAATGGATTTAGTGCTCCCGTCGGGATTCGAACCCGAGTCTTCGGCTCTCTTTAAGCCCTTTAGAAAAGGGCTTTACCCCAAATTTTTAGGATAAAACCCTTTTTAAAGGGTTTTTTCGAAAGGCCGAAATGATTGGCCGGACTACACCACGGGAGCATGAATTGAGTAGCCCCGAGCGGATTCGAACCGCTGTCGCTGGCTCCAAAGGCCAACATGATTGACCGCTACACCACGGGGCTACAAAGGGTGTAGGGGTGATTACTGTTTTTGTATATAAGATTCTCTGTCACCTTTATATTTGGTGAAGTAATCTACCTTTGGAGATGGCTATGAATATTGAGTTACTTCATAAAGTTTCTTCTCTGTTGAAAGAGAAGGGTTTAACTGTTGCCACTGCTGAATCTTGCACGGGTGGTTTGGTCGCTCATACTTTAACAAATGTTTCTGGTAGCTCAGAGTATTTTGATAGAGGCGTTGTTTCTTATAGTAACAGAGCTAAGATGGAGTTACTGGGTGTACCCTCTCAGGTTTTAGAAAAACATGGTGCTGTGAGCGAGGAAACCGCAAAGGCTATGGCTGAGGGTGTTAAGTTGAGGTCTGGGGTTGATGTTGGTGTTTCAACCACCGGTATAGCTGGACCAACCGGTGGAACAAAGGATAAACCTGTTGGTTTGGTTTACATTGGTGTTTCAACTAGGGATGAAACCGTTGTTAAAAAATTCTTGTTTAAAGGTGACAGGTTGAGTAACAAGGAGAGCGCTTGTGAGGCTGCCCTTAAAATGCTGTTTGAGCTTCTGAAGTAGAAAGGAGTGAATGTTATGATTGAGATTGATGGTTCTTATGGTGAGGGCGGTGGTCAGATTCTTCGTACCGCTGCTGCTCTTTCTGTTCTGCTGAATAAAGAGGTGAGTATAAAAAGGATTAGAGTTAAACGTCCAAACCCCGGGTTGAGACCGCAGCATCTTACAGCTTTAAATATTCTTAAGGAGTTGTCTAATGCTGAAACTAAGGGTTTATCTGTTGGTTCATTGAACGTTTATTTTTCTCCTAAAAACTTTGTTGGAGGAGAGTATGTGTTTGATGTTGGCACAGCAGGGAGTGTAACCCTGGTTTTTCAAACTGTATTACTTGCTTCTCTTAGATCTTCTGAACCCTTTAGTTTGAAGGTTAAGGGAGGTACCGATGTCAAGTGGTCCCCAACATGGGATTACTTTACAAGGGTTTTTCTTCCTCTTGTTAAACGTTTAGGTGTTAACGTGGAGGTGGAGTTGAATAGAAGAGGTTTTTATCCCAAGGGTGGTGGGGAGGTGAGGATGACGGTTTCTCCTGCAGAAACGTTTAGCCCTTTTAGGGTGGATGAACCTCAGAGATACAGCAGGGTGAAGGGAACAGTGGCTATCTCTAGGTTGCCAGATCATATTTCAGACAGGGTGAAGCATACGTTGATGAGGTTTTTTATTTCGAAATCAATGGATGCAGAGTTTTTTGTTGACAGGGATGATAAATCCCTTTCTGAGGGGGTGGTTGTTACATTGTGGTCTGAATCACAGGAAACGGTTGTTGGTAGCACTATGCTTGGAGAACGTGGTCTTCCAGCGGAGAGGCTTGCAAAGGGTTGTGCTGAGTCTTTGATGAAAGAAGTAGAGGCAAAGGTTTCTCTGGACGTGCATGCAACGGATCAACTTCTCCCTTACATAGCTTTTGTTGCATCTGAACAGCAGGAGACTTCAACCTTTTTAACTAGGGAGTTGAGTGGTCACGCACAAACCAACATGTGGCTGCTTGAAAAGTTTTTACCTGTGAGGTTTGAGGCTAAAGATTTTGGTGGTTGTAAAAGAGTTGAGGTTAAACCCGTTTAGAGTTGTATGGTTCCTTTTTTGTACCGTTTCGCTATGCTAAGATACTCTTCTGCGTTTTTTTTCGCCATCTCCCCGTATTTTTCATCGTTTTTAACAACCTTGCCTGGCACTCCAACAACCAGGCTGTTTTCTGGTACCGTCATGTTTTCTGTGACTAAAGCGTTTGCACCTATTATGGAGCCTCTACCTATTTTTGCACCGTTGAGCACAGTGGCATGCATCCCTATTATGCACTCGTCTTCTATTGTTGCTCCATGCACTATTGCCCCATGACCCAGGGTAACATATTTCCCTATGTTTACAGTATGGTCTTTGTCTGTGTGAATCACGCAGCAGTCTTGGATGTTTGAGCATTCCTCTATTTTTATCGTGTTTTCGTCTCCACGTATAACAGCGTTTGGGTATACGCTGCAGTTTTTTTCTAATGTTACGTCCCCTATTATTGTCGCGGATGGTGCGATGTAACATGAGAAATCTATTTTTGGTTTCATATTTTTTTCACTCCTGTTTTTTTGTTTTTTACGGACCTGTGGGGATTCGAACCCCAGTTACCGGCTCCGAAGGCCGGTAGGATATCCAGACTACCTTACAGGCCCATGTGTAGAGCAATTTGTCGGGGTGATATAAAACTTATCTACAAACCTTGAATTTATACTTTTAAGGCGATAAAAACAACATATATATATTGTAAAAAGTATTCACCTGCTGGACGGGATGCAGATGAGGATATAGGTTCACTCAGTTTAGGTTAGGTATGTGTGATGGGATGTAGAATGGCACTGAATAGATTCAGGTCTGGAAAGAATGTTGTTTTTCAGGTTTGTAATCCACCGTGTTTTCACTTCATTGGTGATTCTCTTTGTTTGAAGGGTGGTGAGTGTGTTTGAAGGAGGATAGTGTTAAACGTATCATCGGTGTTCCAAGATTGCTTAAGCAAGGTAGGAAATCACCCTCCGGCTCCAAAGCAACCTCTTATGTTGATATAAAGGAGATTGAGAGAGCCATTGATGAACTTTTTTTGAATAAGGGGGATGAGGTTAAGGTCAGGGAGACACCTGAGGTTGAGTTTGTAGGTGAAGAGTTACCTGAGATTTCTGAGGAGAAAGCCAAACAGAACGTGAAGAAAAAAACCATTGAATCCGTGTCCTCAAAGAAATCTAAAAAAGGTTCGGCAGGGAAAAAGGAAGCAAAGAAAACCTTAAAAACCTCAGAGCCAAAGGTTTTACAGAGGAGGGAGATATCAAAGGAGGAAAAGCCTTCAGTGGATAATAAAAATACAAGGGGACCTTTGTTTTTGTTTGGAAAAAAGGATAATGTTGATTTTAAAACCCTGTTTCGCCTTCCATTGAAACAACAACCTAAATCATCTGGTGGGACAAAGGAACCAGCTGATGTTGGAGAAACATCGGTGGGAAAAGAGGGTTTACATGTTGAGAAACCTTTGAAGGAAAAAGTTGTACCTCGTCCTCCTGTTAAAAGGAGACGGGGTGTTGGACCTGAACCGCCGTTTCATCTACCTTTTTTTCAGCCTAAACATGAGAAGGTTATTGAGAAGAAGACTCGTGAAGAAACCTCAGAGGATCTTCCTAAACAACCGTTGGTTGATTTGTCCATGAAGGATCTTTTGAGTCATCATTTTTCCTCTGATGATGAGGTTAAGGAGAAATCTCCTGGTGGAGGCTCTGAGGAGTCATCGCAGGATGCTGAGGAGGTCTATGAAATTTCAGGTGAGAGAGGAGAGTTTGTTGAACATACGTTTTTTGATGAGGATGACCCGTTTTTCTTCGCTGATGCAACACCTATTTCTGTGGAGCGGGAGGAGGTTGTCTCACCTCCTTCAGGTAAGGTGGATTTTGGTGACGTTGAGTTGCCAAGGGAGGCTTTGAGGTTTGAACCGTCTGTGGAGTTTAAACCTCCACAGCAACTTGAAGATATTAATATACCTGTCGCTAGTGATGAGTTTGAGGAGGTAGATTTTTATCCGCTTCATGAACCCTTTGCTTATGTGAAGATTCTTAAGGAGAAGAGCACGTTGGAGAAGATTTATGCTGTTTTGGAGCCGGAGCTGTCTGAGGAGGAGATGAGGCTTTTTGGTTTTATAAAGGATACTCTTGATGCTACATTGGAGGTGAATCTTCATGATTTGGAGGAGGTGAGTGCGAGTAAGTATTTGGAGAATGCGGTACGTCAGATTATTGAGGATTATGAGTTGAAGATGGATAAACAATCAAGGTATAAGATTTTGTATATATTGAATAAGGATACTGTTGGCTATGGTAAGATTGATGCTTTGATGCGTGACCCAAACATTGAGGACATTTCCTGTGATGGGGCGCAGACACCTATTTTTGTTTATCATC
>JAGGZU010000046.1 GCA_021161865.1 Thermoplasmata archaeon | reverse complement strand
TTTCTCACTACAACTGAGTTGGTTTCTACCTTGTTAACCCAGCAAAAAACAGGGAACTTAAACTAGGTCCCTTCGCGGGTGAACCAACAGAACACATCAGGATACCATTTGGAAAAGGCGTATGCGGTCAGGCTGCAGAAAAAAGATAACCATTGTTATGCAGGATGTGTCTAAGGAAAAAACTATGCAATGTATCCTGACTGTCCCTCTTTGAGAGGACGACGACATATAAGGGAGATTACGCAGCATGTGTCAAACGGTGGATTCGGTGCACTGGTTTTCGTAGCTGCTCTACCAAAAGCAAAAGCGTTTAAACCATATGACATTGGGGATCCCTTGATCAAAAAACTTTTGGTTGAAGCAAAGGAAAAAGGCGTTATGATTAAATCCATCAGTATGTTTTACAACCCAAAGGACTCTATACTCTACCTAGAGAACGCCAATCTAGGGGTAAACATCTTCAACTCAAAAACTTTACATAGGGTTAAAACGGTTTAACACATCATGAAAAAGGGTGTAGCCTTTTTACATGCAGTTGGAATGTTTGGTCACAACAACATAACACAGAAACAACTCACAGAGGTTTTTAACCAAACAAACAAGGATTTCAACATCCTAGGTTTTGATGGAAACGACAACATAGTTTTTGAGAAAAGGGATGATGTCCACTATGCGACCGTTGGAAAGATTATAGAAAAAACTCTGGAGAAAAAACTGAAAATCAGGGTTGCTGTGACCACAAGATCGATGCATACGTTGAAACGAATTGTCTCACGGTATGGATAGAAACCTCCCATTCTTATAAATCAGTTCGCCGTCAGCGTAAACCTCACCATCCTTTCTTAGATCACAAACCATGTCCCAGTGTAAACCTGACCGGTTTTTACTACCTGTCTCAGGGTAACCGCTTCCCACAGCAATGTGTATGGTTCCACCTATCTTCTCGTCAAACAACGTGTTTTTCGTGTATTTTTTGATACCATAGTTTGTCCCAAAAGCAAACTCTCCAATCCTTGATGCACCCCTGTCCATGGTAAGCATAGAATGAAGGAATTTTTCTCCTTTAGAAGCTGTCGCTTTTACAACCTTCCCTTTTTTGAATTCTAATCTCACATCCTCAACCTCTCTTCCTCCATGTGATATCGGAAAGGAGTAGGTTATGTAACCGTTGGCTGAGTTCTCAACTGGCCCTGTAAAAACCTCGCCATCTGGAAAGTTTTCTTTTCCATGGCTGTTAATCCATTTCCTGCCCTCCACAGAAAGCGTTAGATCGGTATCCTTCGCAACAACCCTCAGCACCTTTTTTTTGGATAAAAGTTTCACTATCTTGTCCTGCTTCTTTTTCATCTCCATCCAGTAACCTATTGGGTCTCTTTTGTCAACATGAGAGGCTTTGAAAACAAAATCCTCGTATTCCTGAAGAGACATGTTGGCATCCTGTGCAGCAGCATCTGTGGGGTACTGCGTTAAACACCATCTAAGTTCACCCTTTGCAGCTCTGTCCAAGAAGATCTGATGTAGCTCCTGGTATGCAGCACTTGTTACCGCCTGTTTTTTTGGATCCGTGTTTGTGAGATTCTTTGTATTCCTTGGACCAAGAATCGACAATCTTGCATCTATTGTTTTGACCTCAAATTTTGCGAGTGGCGACACGTATCTAAGTTGTTGGTCACTGGCATGTTTATAAAACATTTCAGTGAAATCCTCATCTGCAAGCCTAACATAGGGATGCGCACCTGCAGCAAGGGCCTTCCTGTAAACCTCCCTCACCAGAGGTATGGTTAAAACGGTTCCGTTGATGATGAACAGATCACCCTTTTTAATCTCCAGAGAGTATTTCACAAGAACCTCAGCTAGCTTTTCTAAACGTTTATCTTTCATGTCAACCTCCGGTTAGAAGGCAACGGATGAGTGGATAAATAGTTTTCTTTTATGACAAATGACAAGAAAACGTAGAGACTGTCAAATCAATCTATTATATATAATAATCTATAAATATGTATATGTTTATATCACTATACACAATATGTGGAGGATGTAGCCATGAAAAAAACCATGTACCTCTTTATTGGAATCGTTTTGATGCTGATGATGGTACCCCTAACACCATTGTGTTCAGCAACAATGGAAAAAACTGTTGTATCATCGCAACCAGTTAAACCGCAGCAGCCATTAAACGGTGGCATAGTATTGAATGTTCAGGGTGGAAACGCCTTTACCGTTAAAATCACCAACACAAAAAAGATTCTACCGGTAGTGATGGTTGGCTGGGCAATCACTATAATTGGTAAAAACAGCAGCGAGTTTGGTGTAAGTGGAACACTCTACATAAAACCCGGGGAGACAACAACTATATTCAGCATGCCTGCAGCAGAGTTTCAAAAGGGAACCTATGGTTTCCTTGTAGAGGTCTTTCACCCGAAGATAGGCATAAGTGGAAAACCGTCATTGAAATGGATAGGCGTCGCTGGCACCATAGTTGCAGATGGGAGTACGGTAACCGTAAAAAAGATACCTTATACAACCACTCCTCAAACCCCTCAGCAACAGATGGTTGCCGACAACATAAACATAATGTCAACAAAAACAGTATAAACTCTCTAAACGTTCTCCCACTCCTTCAGTATAGAGTTCCATCTAAACTCCTTTATCCCAGGTATGGTCTCAAGTTTACGTATAATCCTTTCATAACCCTTTAAAAGTGTTCTGATTCTCACCTTGGCAACCAAATCATATTTACCTGAAACCGCAGACACTGAATCCACACCCCTTATATTCCAAACCTCCTCCAGCAGAGAAGATACTTTTACGCCTGGCTGAGCGCGGATAAAAACATAGGCTTTAACCTGAGTGACAGCAAAGGAGACTATTCCAAGGACAACAAGGATCATACCCATACCTTTTATCAACCACAGCACAGGTGTACTGGGCATAGAGATGGGCATAAACAGGGTTAAAACAAAGGTGACTGGAACAGCAAATATTATGGTTGTTGCCTTCACAGCCTGGGTTATGCTTGCTTTTCCTATACCAAGTGCTCTTATGTAAAACACGTAGGAGAAAAAAGTGACAGACATTGATAGCGCTATCCACCAGAAAAATCTACGGGATGCATCGAGACTCTCCATAAAATAAGAGGTACCTCTCACCTGGTCAAACACTAAAATAAAGACGGTGATGAAAATGAAGGTGAAAACAAGATTCCAAAACCTGATATTAAGGGAATCGTTTGGTTTATCTTTTATCTTAAGTAGTTTTAACCTCCTCTGATAAATGGAAAGAATGACCCAGCCGGGGTTCACAACCAGAAATATAACAGCCATAGCTGTGAGATCGATGTTTCCACTCAGGGAGATGGAGCCTAGTATGGCTCCAAAGGTTACAATAACAGAGGACTGTACCTCCACAAGAGTTGGCGAGTTTTTCTCAGCAACCACCTCAACCATTAAAAGGTACAGTATCACAACCTGATAAAAAGGGAGAACAGCGGAGGGGTCGACCATAACTGAGAGTAGATAAAAGTAGCCTACCGTTGTTACCGCGTTACCTAAACCTGCCAACAAATGATATTTTAACTCCTCCCTTTGCACTAAACGAAGATGGTTGAAGGAAGGGTCGATCAAACGGCCACCTATGCTCCTCCCTTTGAACGGAATCGAAAAGAGTAAACACAACAGTAAGGTGACGACAGTGCCAACCAGAAACGCGGAGAAACCAAACAGCCACGGTACCTTCTCAAAAGAGTATGTTTCAACGAGCAGATGGGTGATCCAGCTATCTATACCTGTGACTACGGCTGCTATGAGGGATGATGAAACAGCCAGCACATAGAATAGATGTTTTTTCCGGATCTGTATTGAGATCATACGGTAATCTCTTTCTCAACCACTTGGGTTGTTGTCTGTTTTATACCATCTATCATCTGTATCTCATCTGTAAGACTCATCAAATCCTCAAGTTCCTTAACCTTTGCCTTTATTATGATATCATAGTCTCCTGCAACAACAGCAAGGCTTTCAACATTTTTAAGCTTCCTTGCCTCTTTCAGAATGTTCTCGAGTTTTCCAACCCTTGCACGTATGAGTATGTATGCTTTAATCATGATTTCACACCTTTAATTCTCAGGCGGATTATAAAGCTGTTTATAAATCTATCCCATCATCTAAGCAGTAACCGCTCAATACCGGTAGCCTGTCACCTCATCCCCTGTAAACTCAACCCCTAAACCAAGTGCAATGCGGTTAACGAAGTTGAAATAACTTATGATTAGGTTGATTGCGAGTATATCCGCATCCGAGAAAACCGTGTTTTTTAGAGAAAACACATCCTCTTCCTTCATCTCCCATGGTGTTTTCGTCAACTTAAATGCATAGGAAATCATCGCCTTTAAACGTTCAGGTAGTTCAACGGATCGGTAATCCTTTATCAAATTCTGTATTTTTTCACGATCCTTCCAGTAGTGGTTTAAAGCCTCAGCGTGATGGTGTTGATACAGTATTCACAACCATTCAAAGCAGAGACAACCGCAGCCAAAAGCTCCCTCTCATCCCTTTTTAAACCATTTGAACCAAACATGATATTACGGTATAAACGGTGATCCTCCATAGTAGAGGGATTAAGACTGTGAATCTTCATGATATTAGCTATTTGCCTCTCTCCTTTTTTATCCTCTCATACACTTTTTTAGTTCCTGGGTTGCTTCATCCTCATCGACAACTTTTATCCATGATATAATAGCACTCTTACAGAAGGTATGTCATGTTCTTGAATAAAAAGTCTTGAGTTAACCAAAGGTTGCAGATATAAGTTCACCAATGTAATTTGTTGCAGTAACCACTATTACAGCAATAATGAGGTGTTCTGTAACCACCTTCCGGGATTTAATGTTCTGTTTTTTCGCCATCCTAAGACTCACTATGCCCAGCAGATACAAACCCCAGACTACGCTAACGGTAACTGCCATATGCCGAGTCCTTTAAACACAATGACAGGTACAACAAAGGTTAAAGCGAAAAAAAAAAGTTTAGAAAGAAAAGTAGCTATTGTGGACTCCCACACCTCCCTTGTTGAATGTTTATTTTCTGACTCCTCAGAAACGTGTATACCCGTCGCATCTGAGAATGCATCTGCCAAAGCTATTGTCAGTATCCCGCCCAACACTGCAAGCCTTGAATGTGTTCCCGAGTTTAAGCCCTCCATTAAACCAAGCGTTGTTATTATAGCGGAGGTTAACCCAAAACTTAAACCCACTTGTAACGAATGACGCATACGGGGCAAATGCACCTGTGTTTTGAATACGTTTATAACAGATGATAATTATTAATATCACTAACATATGTGGGTTGGAAATGACACAGCTTTCTGATGCAAAAAAAGGCGTAGCCACCGAGCAGATAAAAAGTGTTGCTAAAGCTGAAAAGATTGATTTAGCTGTTGTACTGAGAAGGGTGGCTGAAGGTAAGATCGTTGTACCCCACAACCCAATACATTCACCTAAAGCAGTTGGTATTGGGAAAGGGTTGAGGGTTAAGGTTAACGCAAACATCGGTACATCTATGGAGCATTGCAACCTTGGTGAGGAAATCAAAAAGGCAAAGGTTGCAGTTGAATCAGGTACACATGCTGTTATGGACCTCTCAACCGGTGGAAACCTGGATGAGATAAGACTTTCTCTGCTAAAGATGGTTGATGTACCTTTTGGAACCGTTCCGGTGTATCAGGCTGCTGTAGAAAGTATAGATAAACACGGCAGCATAGTTGACATGACTGAGGATGAAATATTCAACGCCTTTGAAAAACAGGCTAAGCAGGGTGTAGACTTTGCTGTTGCACATGTTGGTGTAACAAAACAGAGCGTTGAACGCCTAAGAAAACAGCATCGTCTCATACCTATGGTGTCACGGGGTGGAGCATTCCATATGGCGTGGATTCTCCACAACGAGGAGGAGAATCCTCTATACAAAAACTTTGACTACCTGCTTGAAATAGCAAAAGAGTACGACCTTACTTTAAGCCTAGGTGACGGTATGCGTTCAGGTGCAATCTATGATTCAAACGACAGAGCGAAGTTCCAGGAATTGCTCATCATAGGTGAGTTGGTGGAGAAGGCAAGGAAAGCCGGTGTACAAGCCATGGTGGAGGGACCAGGACATATGCCTTTGAATCATATAAGGGCGAACATTGAGATTATGAAAACCGTAACCAAGGAGGCACCTTACTTTGTTCTCGGTCCCCTTGTTACAGACATTGCACCAGGTTATGACCATTTCGTTGCTGGGATAGGAGGGGCATTAGCAGGCTACTACGGCGCCGACTTCCTGTGTTATGTTACACCTGCGGAGCATCTCTCGCTTCCAGGAGTGGATGATGTTAGACAAGGAGTTGTCGCAGCAAGGATAGCGGCACATGCAGCGGACCTAGCGAGAGGGATAGACAGGAATGTTGACAAAGAGTTCAGTCAGGCTAGAGAAAACCTGGATTGGAATAAAATGTTTAAACTATGTATAGACCCTGTGAAAGCAAAGGAGTACAGGAAAAACCGTCCACCACATGAGGATCCTTCAACCTGCACAATGTGCGGTAAACTCTGCGCGATAAAAATAGTAAACGAATACCTAAGAAACAGCGGCTAAACGAATCCTCCGCCAAGCGCAAGAGAAACAACTATTGCCAAGACCGCTGTGATTATACCTACCATCAGCATCTGCAGGCCATACAAAACCATGTTTTCCTCACTGATTTTGGCAAGATACACGCCCAATGAGAAGAGTACAATGAGTGTTATAGCCATCGATATAAGGAATGCAGTGTCAAATGCGAGAAAACCAAGATGAACCAGGAAAAAAGGGGAGATAACGCAGACTGATGCAAGCGCTGGTGACAAACCATCTATCAAAGCTGCTATAACAACCGCGAATCTGTAGGATCTATACTGCACACTGTTCTTCAAATCCTTAAGCATCGCCTTTTCCAGTGTTTTTAGTTGCTTAAGTCGCTCCGCTTTCTCCGTCATATAGGCTCCGCTTATCCCGGAAACACCCATTGCAAGTGAACCTGCGACACCAGCACTTATAATGGAAAGCGGTGACTTTATGTTGGCAAGGTAGGTACCAATGACGACACCAAGCATGGTGAGAGCGCCATCAAAGGCGTTCATAACAAAATACCTGCGAGAGATCTCACCAACATTTGAGATCTCAGCATACCTTTTAAACCTGTTCTTAAATGTCTCTTTAGAGTTTTCAGGCATAAGATATGCGGTATAACAGAATAGTACTCTTAAATATTTTCAAGAAAAAAGGAGAAGAAAAAGAGGTTTTATTCGCAGCCTTCACAGGCTGGTTCAAGCTGTACATCCAAGTTTACTGTATCTCCAGATGTAACCTCAACGTTTTCCTCAGTGTATGGAACGTATCCATCTGCCTCAAAGGTTATATCGTATATTCCTGGTGTGAGCTGTAAAGAGTATTTACCCCTGTTTATAAATGGTATTTTACCTGTTGTCGTGTTGGTTCCATCGCTTGCTGTTACAAGTACACCTGGTATACCTCTTTTAATCATCTTTCCAGCCTCTGTAACCTTGCCCTTCACAACGCCTTTTTCTTCAACGGAACCAAAGCCGAAGTTGAATATTGTAACGTTGAGTTTCTCTTCAGCTGTTAATCCATCGTTGTCGTAAGCCCTTACTTTTATAGTGTGTTTGCCAAACGCTGTTTCATTCCATAACCAGGAGTATGGTGCTGAGTAGTCGGTGTACTTCAACGTGTCATCTATGAAGAAATCAACCTTCCATATGTATCCATCCGCATCGGTGGCGTTAGCCTGTATTGTAACTGGGCCGATTATGAAGGTTCTCAGTATCCTTATAATCGGTTTGTCTTTGAAGTACAGTTTGTTCTTCTCGGGTTTGACGATCTCAACCGTTGGTGGGATAGGCTGTTGCTGCTCCATGACATATAATTGTACTGTGAAGGTTCCAGTCCCATCGTTGGAGGAGATGAATATTTCACAAGTGTACAATGTTCCTTCGGAGAGACCTGTTGTGTCAACAGACACAGTTATCGTATCATGCTCACCACTAGAGTTACCAGACAACGGTGAAACACTAACCCAATCACAAGACTCAGACAACGTATAATTCAACTGACCACTACCACTA
>JAGGZU010000089.1 GCA_021161865.1 Thermoplasmata archaeon | reverse complement strand
GTATAAAACCAATCGAGGAAAAACCAAAGCTTGTTTTTACCCTATCAGTAAACAAAAGCTTCTCAGCAGATGAACCCATCACTGTTTCAACCACGATAGTCAACAAAGGCAACACCTCAGTCACAATCAGCGAACCCTGCATCTACGGAAATACCCTCCACTTGGATATAAAAACACCATCTGGCGACAAACTATCATATTTTGGACCAATGATAACAGGATGGCCTACAACAATCACCCTTAAACCAGGTATGAAAACCTCAACAACAATAAACATAGCAGATGGAAACTGGGCGAGGAATCTCAGTGAGTACAAAAATGGAGGATACTCCTTTGGGGAGAACCCTGGAGTATACACCATACAAGCGTTTTACAAAACCAGGTACCCACCATCACCACTAACAGAAAACACATTCTGGCAAGGTACCCTCAAAACACGTAGACACCTATTCACCATATCAAACCAAAAAGACTCGATAAGTTTTAATATACACGTCAAAAAAACCTACCCATTCAAACAACCTATAACCGTCAAAGCCGTACTTACAAACAAAGGAAACAGCTCTGTAAAAGTGCTTGATTTCGGTTTAGATCATTTCATCATAATAGACCCGGCTGGTAAAAAACTACGTTACATAGGACCAATAGGGGGGTTAAGGAGACCTATTATACTAAAACCTGGAGAAACACGTTCAATAACTTTGGATATAACAAAACTATACGGTGAAAGTATAATCTCCAAATACGAATTCAAACCCGGGGTTTACCAAATCCAAGGACGCTACTCCTCAGGACCGGCTCCATGGCCACCGGATTGGAACTACACAGGCATATGGGTTAGTGACCTAAAAACACCGGTTTATAACTTCTCGGTTGTTGACAGCAACCTGAGCTTTGAGATATCTCTAAAAAACCGGTTTAAACTGGATGAGCCTATAGCGGTTGAGGCTACAATAGTCAACAACAATGATTGCACCGTAAACGTCAGCGAAATGGGTTTACTAATAAAATCCCTTGACTTCACCTTAACCACATCAGACAACCAAACACTGCATTACAGTGGACCATATGTAAGAACACTACCTCGAGTCGTTCAAATCTCAGCGCATTCAAATTACTCTATGAAGATAGGTGACATAAAAAGGGTGTTTCCCCACTACAACTTCACGGTTGGGGATTATACGATACAGGGTCATTACATCTCAGGTCACGCTTGGGGACCGGTATGGAAAGGAGAACTTAACTCCAAACTGCACAGGTTTACAATAACAACACAGCAAAAAACCATTATCAATGGAATGGTCTATGAGCTATTTCACACAGGTATACAAAAATCGGATGAACCTCAACCCATGGACTGCATTCAACCAATAGAGGATGCAAAGGTAGTCGCATATCCAATACCTATACCAGTAAACGACCGCTACCTTTCACCTGCACCAAAAGAACCAGCATACGTCAACTATACGGACGAAAGAGGAGAGTACAAACTTGAAGTTAAACCAGGTACATACAAACTAGAAGCCTCCAAAGAAGGATACCAGTCAGAGTACAGAATCATAATGATTTCACCAGGTGAAAACAAAAAAGAGGATTTTCAACTAAAAAAGATAACCCACCCACCAACCATATACGGATTAGTCACAGGGTCACCTAGACCAATACCAATACCCATAGTGTCTCCATCTTCAAACAAACCAACACCTGTAATTGAACCAAAACCCATACCTAACGCAACAGTAACAGCATACCTAAAATACATACCAATAAAAAAGGAAGGTTCACCATATCCCTTCTTCCGTTACCAGACACACACAGATGTAATGGGTAGATACGAAATAAAGGTGAAAACCCCAGGCATTTACATGGTAGAAGTCACAAAGGAAGGTTACCAGAGAGAGGTAAAACAGCTGTTTATAAAGCAGGGTGAAAGAAAACGTTTAGATTTCCAACTGCACAGGGTTTATACCATACCAACAATCGTTGTTTACACGTACATATGCAACCCGCCTGTTTTACCAATACCACTTGATGAGGTGAAAATAAGAGCACTCTCCACAAGCTCATCCCTCTCGTACAATGGAGTAACAGATGAAAAAGGCATATGCAAAATGATGGTTAAACCAGGGGAGTACATAATAGAGGCATATAAACCAGGTTACATTCCCTGCCGTAAAACCACTGTGGTAACCGCAGTGTGGGGAAAAATAACTCATGTTGAGATAGGCATGAAACCGAAGCCAGTGGGACCAAGGGTGATTTACTTAGGAGAATCTGACAACGGAAAAACAGTATACGTCGACAAAGACAGCATCATAAACCTGACGTTGCTGACAAACCCAAGCACAGGATATCAATGGGACATAACAAACATCAATCATTCGATACTAAACCTGACAGGCCACTTTTACTGGGGTTTCACAAAAATACCTGATCGCCCTGGACCGCATCCAATAATAGTTGGTGCTCCAGTCGAAGAATCATGGCTGTTTAAACCGGTTGCATACGGCGAAACCAGTTTGGAGCTAAAATACTGGCAACCCTGGGACTCAAACAGTACAGCGAAAACATTTACAGTAAACATAATAGTGGGAGAAATCCTCTTTAAACCGATCAACTAAGGCGTCAACCTAGTCCTATCTCTGGGAAACAGTGTACACTCCCTAATATTTTTTATACCAAGCATCTCCATCAATAATCTTTCTATACCCATTCCAAAGCCACCATGAGGCGGCATACCATACCTAAACGCTTTAAGGTAACTCTCAAAATCCTTGGGGTTAAGCCTGCATTCTTCAATCCTTTTCATCAAAAGCTTTGGATCATGGATACGTTGACTACCAGATGCTATCTCAACACCCTTACAACCAAGGTCAAAGGATCTAGAAAACCTTTCTCCTTCAGGCATGGTGTAAAAGGGTTTAGACTCCAAAGGATACTTTGTTATGAAATAAAAATCTGAACCCTCCTCCCTCATTATATCCCCAAGCACCTTCTCCTCCTCACTTCCAAGATCCTCCCCCCACTCTATCTCCACTTTCCTCTCCTGAAGTCTCTCAACAACCTTATCATAGGTTATTCTCCTGAAGGGTAAAGAGGGGACCTCCACAGACGCATTAAGCAGAGAAAGTTCACTCTTAAGCTCACTTACTCTTCTCCAAATGTTCAAAACAAGGTTCTCCAAAACACTCATAACCTCCTCCTCATTCTTTATGAAAGCCATCTCCAAATCCACAGCTGTGGACTCATTAAGATGTCTCCGAGTGTTATGTTCCTCAGCTCTGAAATACCAAGCTATCTCAAACACTCTGTCTAAACCGGTTGCCATAAGTGTTTGTTTGTAAAGCTGAGGTGACTGAGCAAGGAATGCATCTCTCTCAAAATACTTCACCCTGAACAAATCGGTTCCACCCTCAGAAGAACTCGCTATAATCTTTGGGGTATGAACCTCAACAAAACCCTCGCTTCTAAGGTACTCCCTCACTGCATTCAACAGCACATCTCTCACAACAAATATGGCACGTTTTTCAGGTTTTCTCAAATCAAGGAAACGGTTGTCCAACCTGGTGTCAAGCTCAGACTCAACCTTATCTACAACACCAAGCGGCAGAGGTGCCTCAGCGGTTGAAAGCACATCAACCTCACTGGGTATTATCTCATAACCATTCCTAACCTTCTCATTTGCTTTACACAACCCTTTAACAGAGACAACAGACTCCCTTGTAACATCGGTTAAAACCTCAAACAACTCAGCCTGTTTCTTTTTAAAAACCGTTACCTGCAACGTACCCTTTCTATCCCTGATTATAACAAAAGCGATGGAACCAAGGTTCCTAACATCTTCAACCCAACCAGCAACAGAAACCTTTTTTCCATCATCATCAGGTCCAAGATCCGTTGAATAGTGGGTTCTATACCGTTCCATACCTAAGGGTATACCTGTAGAGAATTTAGTCTTTTTGAAATATAACTTAAAACATTCCTCAGATTTTTTTCATTGTTCCACATCTTTACTATCTTCCGCATCTCCTCTTCCTTTCCTCTGAGCTCACCAACCCATCTCTCTATGTTTGGTATGGCTCTTACAATATTATCAACTATCGTAACATCTGCTGCACGAGCCGTCCTTGACAAGGGATTGAGATCAATGGTTACAACGGTTTTTTCCATCTTCTTCAAAGCCTCGCACCTGTCACCATCCTCCAGTGGAACAAGAACAACATCTGCACCAAATATGCCGGTTTCTTCACACAGAGCACGATCATGGTCAAGCCCTGGGATAAGGGAATCTGCGTTTAATCCATAAACCCTCTCTGCACCATACTTTTTCAACTCACTCACAATTCTTCTAACCCTGCCCTTACTTCTGTGAAACAGATTAACCTCAAGTTTTGCAGGTACAGTTTTAGCCAATGATACGCACTCCTTTGCAGTTAAAGCAGCAGCGTTACCATTAACAGAGATAACAGGGTCATCTGCAAGTAGAAGCTGAGCAGCAGCAACCCTGGCAGCATCATCAGCAGCCTCTATGGTTTCCTCTCCAATAAGGTAATCAAAAGCCTCACCTCTACCATGAGCTATAAGCCCAGTCTCATGAACCAACCCTTCCCTTAAACCATCAGCAAGCTTTTCTCTAAGCATCAACGACTGATAACGAGGATGACTCCTTGGAATACCCATCATCACTGCAAGGTTTTTCAAACTATTTAAAGAATAGGTTTAACCATACATTGGTCCAGGAGTTTGATCCGCTGTCACCACAGGCTTCGCCTGCTTATGAAGCGTTTGCAACTGCTTCTCAATCCTCTCCGCCTCCTCATACAAAGGCGCAACGTTGATGTCCAAACCAAGGAGCAAAGCAATTACCTCTATAGCGGCTGCAGCAGCACGAGCATCAGGATAGTTTGGGTGAGCCT
>JAGGZU010000059.1 GCA_021161865.1 Thermoplasmata archaeon | reverse complement strand
TGTTGATTTAACTGCATCAGAGATCGCTCGAGCCGCCATGATGTTATTGAACTGCGCACCTTTTCCTTTCTCTCTTTTCGTTCCTTCCTTCAGAATTATTATTGGTTGTTGTCCAGTCATCATTTTTTATCTCACCTCCTTTGTTTTGTTTATGTTTCTTTTGATCAGAGTAAATATTCTTCCAACTTTTTCCGGAAGTTTTGTTAGTACACCTTTTTTGTTAGACATGGTACACTCCCTCCTTAAACTACCTTCAGAAAAATGGTAAATATAAGCACTTCTATAAATATTTTTTGGTTAGGACAGCGGGGTGTATTTTCCTGAAACTATTTCTTGCTAGGAAACATACTGCAAAAAGTTTATATGTACACTGGTGTAGATAGATAGTTGCTAGGTGTAGGTGGACGGCTGACGGTGAAGGGATTAATCCCCTTTCAAAAACCTCTTAACTTGGGGTGTCAAGAGGGGAAACCCCTTTGCTGAGGAAAGTCCTCCCTCACTCTGGACCAGGGATCCACGCAAGTGGAAGGAGCGAGAGTTCCTGCAGAGGAGCAGAAACGACACAGCCAGCAGATTATGCGATGATACGCGTTTGGCGTTGAGGTCTCTGCTGGATTTGGTGAAACGGCCAATCTGCCCCTGGAGCAAGCCCAAACAGCGAGGATCGGTTGTCCAGACCGCTCCGCAGGTAGGGCGCTTAGTAGAATGCCGTCTTAAAACAGAAGGAGGCTTACGGCCTACACCTAGCATCCAGAAGGTTTCTTCTGACTTATACAACAATTAAGCTGACAAGTTTTTTGTTTCACATGAGGTTTTGTTAAATAAAAAGGTTGAAAACTCTTAAGCATGATGCAAAAGGTTACCAAAAAACTGGGTAGCCGTGGTGTGACAAAAAAACCGCTGCCACCAGAAAGCATATATTTTGTAGTCCTGTTGATGGAACACTACAATGTACAACCCATTTAAACTCTCCAAAAAGGTTGAAAACATAGTCTGCAAAGGTAATAAACGCAAATACTATCGTTTCCGTGCAACCAGGTTCTACGGCGGGGTAGCAACAGCTGATACAGTGGGCTGTAACCTTAGATGTAAATTTTGCTGGTCAGGTAGCAGTGTGTGGAATGCAAAAAACACCGGCGAGTTCTATACACCAGAGGAGGTGGCTGATAAACTCCATAGTATAGCAAGGAACAAAGGATTCACGAAGGTTAGAGTATCAGGTGGTGAACCAACAATTGGAAGAAAACACTTGGTTGAACTCCTTGAAAACACGCCTAAAAACCTTCTGTTCATCCTTGAAACCAACGGTTTGCTCCTTGGCGTCAGTAGATCCTATGTTCAGGAGTTAACCCGTTTCAGTAATCTTCATGTTAGAGTGTGTTTGAAGGGGTGTGATGAAGAGGAGTTTAGGCTTTTAACTGGAGCAGAAAAGGGTTTTGAATACCAAATCAAGGCTTTGGAGTATCTTAGAGATGAAAGACTGAGTTTCAACATAGCACTTGTTTCAACTCAAAAGGATAAAAACAGGTTGTTTAAAAGATTGATAGAAATGGGACTTGGTAGGGTCATGATTGAGGAAGAAGAAATTAAACTTTATCCTTCTGTGAGGAAAAGACTGGAGAGAGAAGGTATTTTACGTTATTTTGAAAATCCATGAAAAAATAACACAAGAAAAAAACCGTATCAGTTTTCAATTACCTTATACGTCTCAATCTCTGCCTTAATTGCAGGGTATCCTTTATGTATGAAATGCAGGTAAATTGCATCCCTGTACAGTTTTTTTATCTCCAGCTGTTTGTCTCTCATCATTGTTTCGTTCCTCATCAAACTCTTTTTTTGTTAAACACTTTATTAAGGAGTTGTTGTACAACTGTTATCAAAAAACCTAATTTGGAGGATTGCTCTAGATTTTATTTATAGAGTTTACCTCTAGAACTTAATTTTAATAATTTTAAATAAAAGAGGTCTCTATAAATTCTGTAGGAATAGGGGAGAGGTTTTCTTTTTTTCATCCCTCACCACCACCTATCTCTTCTCCCCCCATTCCTCCTGAACGTCAACTCTACTGTTTGTCCTTTTTATCCTTCATCTTGTAGTCTGCATCTATGGTTTTGTCGTCATCACCCGATGGGTGCCCCTTCCATGTTTCCTCACTTTTCTCATCTGAACCTGTTTGTTGCTGATGCTGCTGAGCTGCCTGCTGATAAAGCGCTGTGGAAGCTTTTTGTAAAGCTTCAGAGAGTTTCTCGGTTTTTTCTTTGATTTTTTCTACATTATCACCGGTTAAAGCTTCTCTCAGCTCCTTTATAGCGTTATCAATGTTTTCCTTGTCCTCCTTGGTTATTTTTTCTTTTAACTCTTTGAGTGTTTTTTCTGCTGTGTGAATGAGCGTATCAGCGTTGTTTCTTGCTTCAATGTTTTCCTTACGTTTTCTGTCCTCCTCAGCATGCTCTTCAGCCTCTTTTTTCATTCGTTCTATTTCTTCATCACTTAGTTTTGTTGAACCCGTTATCCTAATAGATTGTTCTTTACCTGTTCCAAGGTCTTTTGCTGAAACCTTTAGTATACCGTCTGCATCTATGTCGAAGGCGACCTCAATCTGTGGAACTCCACGGGGTGCCGGAGGAATACCGTCGAGATGGAATCTTCCGAGGCTTTTGTTGTCCGCTGCCATAGGTCTTTCTCCCTGCACCACATGTATTTCAACGCTTGTCTGGTTGTCAGCAGCGGTTGTGAATATCTTGCTTTTCCTTGTTGGAATAGTGGTGTTTCTTTCAATTATTGGTGTGGCTACTCCTCCAAGGGTTTCAACGCTTAATGTGAGTGGTGTAACGTCAAGAAGAACGATCTCCTTGTTTATGTCACCTGATAGTACACCAGCTTGTATCGCTGCCCCTATGGCGACGCATTCCATGGGGTCAACGTCTCTTTTTGGTTTTTTTCCAAATATTTCTTCAACCTTTTTCTGTACCAAGGGTATCCTTGTTGTGCCACCAACCAGCACCACATGGTCTATGTCCTCAGGTTTCAGTTTCGCATCCTTTAAAGCTTGCAGGCATGGTTGCTCTGTTTTGTCAACGATTGGTGCTATTATTTCCTCAAAC
The DNA here is from genome assembly GCA_021161865.1 of Thermoplasmata archaeon. Taxonomy (GTDB): domain Archaea; phylum Thermoplasmatota; class E2; order DHVEG-1; family B18-G2; genus B91-G9. The sequence goes on along the minus strand of JAGGZU010000059.1, from coordinate 1,585 downwards.
TTCGCTCTGGTGAGTTTCATTTCAAGGTGTTTTGGTTCATTGTTTACAACGGTTAAGTAAGGTAAACTTATGTCTGTTTGAAGGGTTGAGGAAAGCTCCATTTTGGCTTTTTCGGCAGCCTCCAGTAAACGCTGTAACGCCTTTGGATCATCCCTGGGATCTACACCATGTTGTTTCTTGAACTCATTGGCCAGGTAGTCGACTAGTGCTTGATCCATGTCTGAGCCACCCAGCTGGGTGTCCCCGTTTGTTGCTAGTACCTCAAAAACTCCTTCTCCAACCTCCATGAGTGTTATGTCGAAGGTTCCTCCACCGAAGTCGTAGACCGCTATCCTGTGTTCTCCTTCTTTGTCAAGTCCGTAGGCGAGTGAGGCTGCGGTTGGTTCGTTTATTATACGTTTAACATTTAAACCGGCGATTCTACCAGCATCCTTTGTTGCTTGTCTTTGATCGTCGTTGAAGTACGCGGGAACCGTTATAACCGCATCTGTTATTGGTTCACCTATGAAGTCTTCTGCATCTCTTTTTATTTTTTGAAGTATGAACGCCGATATCTGCTCCGGTGTGTACTCCTTCCCCCATACCTTAACCTTTTCTCCGGTTCCCATCTTTCTTTTGATACGTTGTATGGTTCCTTCTGGGTTGAGAACCGCTTGTCGTTTCGCTGGTTCACCAACAAGCATCTCTCCATCCTTTGTGAATGCGACAACCGATGGAAAATATGGTTGTCCTTCTGCGCTTTTAATAATTGTTGGTTTACCACCCTCTATGAAGGCTACCTCTGAGTTTGTTGTTCCAAGGTCAATACCTATGATTCGACCCATAAACTACACCTCCTTTCATTTTTTCTTTTTAGCTACTATGACATGGGAGGGTCTAAAAACCTTGTCTCCCACCATGTAACCCTTTTTAACCTCATCAATAATTAAACCATCTTCGCAGTCGTTTTTTTCTACGGTTGTTACAGCATGATGAAGGTTATGATCAAACTGTTTACCTACAGATTCAATATATTTTATTTGCTCTTTTTCAAAGAAGTTTTTGATGTTGCCAAGTATAACCCTTAAACCATCCTTTGGGTTGTTGTCCTCATAAACCTTTTTTAAAAGTTCGTTGAGGTCAACCAGTTCAGAGATGTACCTTTTTTTGATTTCATCTTCTTTCAGTTGCATCTCTTTCTCCATACGTTTTTTGTAGTTTTGCAGGTCAGCGTAGCTGCGAAGAAGTTTCTCCTCCTTTTCCTTCAACCCCTGTTTAAGTGTTTTAACCTCTTTTTTCAGTGTTTTTATTTTCTTCTCTAAACTGTTGATTTTTTTAACGCATTCATCCTCGTTTATAGCGTCAATCTTTTTTGTTGACATAAAAAAAAGAGGGAAGGGTGTTTTTAGTATTCCATGCCACCCATGCCGCCGGCTCCACCTGGCATACCACCTGCCCCGCCAGGTGATGAACCGCCGCCTTTTGATGCTATGACGTCGTCTATTCTCAGTATCATTGTTGCTGCTTCTGATGATGCCTGTATCTCCTGCATGCTGACACGTAGTGGTTCTATAACATTGTTTTTCAACATGTCATCTATTTCTCC
>JAGGZU010000040.1 GCA_021161865.1 Thermoplasmata archaeon | reverse complement strand
GGTGTTGATCATGTGGAGATGATTTACAACGGTGGAGTTTTTGAAATGCGTTCAAAAGGAGATAATGTATGGGTTTTTCCGATTTATAATGGCGTTGGCACTTATAAGGCACATGCGGTGGACCGGGTAGGGTATGGGCGGTATAGTGAGGAAAGGAAGATTTTAACCTACCTTGGTAACAGTCCACCTTTCCTTGTTTATGATCTAAAAGGGCAGAGTAAAGTAAAATCAAACACCTACTGCATATATTCCACCTCAGTTATTGACATTGAGGGAGACTACGTGTATTATCGGTTCCATTGGGGTGACGGTAGTAAAACAACATGGAGAGGTCCTGTTAAAACAACTAAGGCGGCGGCTTATGGGAACGAGCAGGTTTATCTGAAACCATCTATTATTAAGGCATCGCATAAATGGAGTAAAGAAGGAAAATACACTGTTACGTTAGAAGCTAAGGATAGTCATGGGAACAAATGTCCATGGGCGTTGTCGTTGATTGTCACGGTTGGGGAGGGAAATCTGAAAACTCCAACAGCGGTGGCGAAGGGGCCATATGAGATTACCAAGGAAAACCCGAAGGTGACATTTGATGCTTCTGAGAGTCATGATAATGATGAGAACGGCGAGGAGATAAAATGGATACGTTGGGATTTTGATGGTGATGGTAACTGGGATACGGGTTCAAAGTTCACTGGTTATTGGGTTCCTTTTGAGAGTAACAAGAGGATCACGAGGGATTTTTCTTACATTTACAACGACAATAATGGTGTGGTGTCAAGTGTATGGGCTTTAGCGGGAAACATCAATGGTCATGTTTCAACAAAAATGTATTATGCTAAACTTGAGGTAAAAGATGATGAGGGGCAGAGGGATAAAGGGTACGCGCAGGTTACTATAAAATATTAAGGTTGATTCGCAGCGTAATCAACTAATGGTTCGGTTCATATAAAGTTTATAATTAGCTTAGCAGTTCCTATTACTATATGCGATATTATCATTTCAGAGATGTTAATAAAAGATTAATGATTGGTAAAATAGTTTGTCTGGCTAGAACATACAGAAAACATGCGCAGGAGATGAATACTGAGGTGCCTGATAACCCTCTTCTTTTTCTCAAACCAGCAAGTTCAGTGGTTTTTAACAACCAATCCATTGTTATACCAAAAAAAACCAATTTGGTTCACCACGAGGTTGAACTTGGTGTTGTTATTGGGAAAAAAGGTAAGAATATAGCGAGGAGGGATGCGTTGGATTATGTTCTTGGGTACCTATTGGGCCTTGACATCACTGCTAGGGATCTTCAGGATAAGGCAAAGAAACATGGTTGGCCCTGGACTATCTCAAAAGGTTTTGACACCTTCTGTCCCATAAGTGATGTGGTTTTGAAGAAGGATGTGGAGAATCCACGGAATCTTGATCTGTTGTTGAAGGTAAATGGTAAGATTCGGCAGTCCTCAAACACAAGGTACATGGTTTATACCGTGGAGGAGATAGTAGCTTTTGTTTCCTCCATTATGACACTTGAACCAGGCGACCTTATCCTCACTGGTACACCTGAGGGTGTAGGAGCTATTGAAAATGGTGACATTGTGGAAGCAAAACTTGGTAACTTCTGCTCACTTAAACTTGATGTTGTTTCAGAAGGGTAAGGAATGTAAAGACATCTGGTAATGTTTGTACAACAAGCCGTTTATAAGCTGGATTAAAGAGTAGTATATGGTGATATGGAGATGATTAGGATTGTTGGTCAGGTGTCATCTGCTCAAGAGGCAAATGAGATTGAGTTTATAACAAAGGCTTTTGTTGTTGGCAACCGTGCACGTGCACTTGCCCATAGTTTGGGAAGATAAACCTTTTTTGTTGAACCGATGAATAAAGTTAATACCCTTGTTCATCTCTACTTGTGAAGAGACAATGGGTGTTAACTTGGATGCATGCTTTGACGAGTTTAATGAAACGGTGAATAAAACTGTTGATTCAATCAGAAGAGGCTATGGGAGAAACACTGTTTTAAAAGGGATTAAAAAAACCTGTTTTGATAGAAACATGGTTTTTGAGGTTGCGAAATGCAGGATAAAAGCTAGGAAAAAGTTTGGGGAGTTGGCTGATAAACTTTTTTTTGATAATGAAGGGTTGAGGTACTCCACTCCACCTGTGGTTGCCGCGTACAGGGCTAAAAGGTTAAGATTCAAAAAGTTGGCTGATGTAAGCTGCGGTGTGGGTGTGCAGTTGTTGTTTTTTTCAAAACATGCGGAGCATACTCTGGGTGTGGAGAAAAACCATTTTAGGTTGGAGCTTGCAAGGTTGAATGCTTTTGCTTTAGGCTGCGATAATGTTTCGCTGATGCAGAGAGATGCTCTTGATGAGAAGCTGGCTAAGGAGTTGGATGCTGATTGTGTTTTTTCTGATCCGGCGAGACCTGCTGGGGAGAAGGTGAGGAAACTGGAGACTCTTCAACCCAATCCTGTTGAGGTTTACAGGTTATACCATGTGAAGACAGGCAGGATCGCATTTGAACTTCCCCCTCAGATTTCTAGGGAAAATATAGTGATTGATGGTGAAAAGGAGTATACCTCTCTGAATTTCAGGTTGAACAGGCTTGCTTTGTACACTGGTGAGCTTGCAACCTGCGATGTTTCTGCCGTTTCTCTTCCCAGTGAGGAGAGGGTTACAAATGAGGATGAACCCATGTCTCTGCTTGAGTCAGACAAGGTTAGAGACTACTTTTATGAGGTGGATGTAACCATTATTAAATCAGGTCTTTTGAGCAATCTTTTGGGTAAAATCGGTTTCGATGGTTCTTTGGTTCAGACTGGTAAACGCAGGACATTGTTGTCATCCAATGGTTTGTATGAGTCTGCTTTTCTTAGAACCTATGTTGTGAGAGAAACCCTGGTTTTTGATGTACCCACTATAAACAAGGCTTTGAAGAGGTTGAACGCTAGGAAAGCGACCTTGAGGTTTGAGATAGATTCAAAGGATTACTGGGGTTTCAGGAAAAAAGTTGAGAAGGGTCTAAATGGTGAGAAGCATTTTTACCTGTTTAAGGTGGGTGGTAAAGCTGTAATAGCTGAACCCTCTGGCATTCAAAAGTAAAATTTTATAAAGAATAGACCAATATAAATATTGTAGAGAAATGTTGAAGGGATTAATTATAACTTTACTTCTTATCTCATTTTTCGTTTCAACCGTTTATCCAAATATTGAAGCCGATTTATCAAAATCCCTTGGTTGCTCCTCAGAATCTACTTTGTATGTTGGTGGCTCTGGAGGAGGAAACTATACCTCGATACAGGATGCAATCAATGATGCTTCTGATGGAGACTGCATCATCGTTTACCCAGGTGTCTATCATGAGCATCTCGTTGTGTCTAAATCGTTGAGGTTAAAAGGTGTGGATGCAAACTCTACAGTTGTGGATGGAGATGCTGAGTCAAGTGATGCTGTTATAACCGCACCTTTTACTTCCATAGAAAACCTAACTTTTAGGAGATCCGGCGGGTATTGCAATGATTCTTTAATTGAAGCAGTTGCTGACAATGTTAGCGTCCATGGATGTGTGTTTTGTAACGCAAGGAATGGTCTGTTGCTCTCATCCTCCGTCAATAAGGTAGAAAACTGTTTCTTTTCTCATCTTGGTGTTGGTGTTGACATGGAACACAGCTCAAGGAACACGTTGTGCAATCTCTCCTTCAAAAGCAATGCGTTAGCGGTTTTTTTGAACTCATCACATTTTAACGTTTTATCCTCCTTTGAAGGTTGCTACAACGGTGTGGATTTACTTTTCCTGAGGTCAAATGTGAATCGTGTAGAAAACTGTGTTTTTTTCTACGGGAACGAAAACCAGGGCAGTATTTACATCGACTCATCCACAGGAAACATTCTGTCAAACTGTTTTTTACACGACAACGGTTATAGTATAAGGCTGTACAACTCGAAGGGAAACAAAATTTTGAACTCCAGTATGTCTTACAATAAGGAAGGAGTTGATTTTTACTCCTCCTCTCACAACACGGTTTACCGGTGTATCTTTCTTGGAAACAACCTTGGTGTTTACTCTGATGAATCCAGCAATAAGGTCCTTTACAGCGATATCGAGAATCAGAAAAGTTTTGGTGTCATAGGACAGAAAACCTTTGTTGATGCACGTTACAGCTGGTGGGGTTCTGTGTTTGGTCCAGGTGGTCGAGGTATTGGAGTTGGAGATAAGATACTCTGGCTTTTTGGCAGAGTACGTTACATTCCATGGCTTTTGAGACCCTTTGATGCCATTAAAGCAAGTAATGTTGCCTTTAAGGAACCCACTTCTTCCCTCTGTGACGCATCTGTTAGGGCTTTTGCTGAGAATGATAGTGACGGTGATTTATGTTCCAACCAGTGGGAGGAAAAATGGGGTTGTGACCCGTTTGTTTGGGATGATCATTTGCATCTTGACCCAGATAATGATGGTTTGAACAATGTTGAGGAGTGTGTTGCAGACCGGTGGGGTTCAAACCCGTTTCATAAAGACATTTTTGTGGAGGTTGACTGGATGCAGAAGGATTTCAAACTATCCGAGGAGTACAAAGAACGTCTTACAACTCTTTTTAGGCAGCATAATATCACACTTCATATTGATGATGGTTCTCTTGGTGGTGGGGAGCAGATTAGGGATCAAATGGATTTAACCTATAAGGATGTTGTCGATATCTATTGGGATGATTTTTTGCATAACCGTCTCGATAACCCACGTAAAGGTATTTTTCATTATGTGGTGCTCTGTCATCAGGTTCCTGCACGTACCAGCGGCGGCTTCTGTTTCATTGGATGGGATTCTATTGACGGTTTCACGCTTGCCGTAGGCTATGATCGAAGCCGCTTTCTACCAAAGAAAACTGGTTTTGTTGAGGCAAGCACATTTCTTCATGAGTTGGGGCATACCCTTGGGCTTTTTTATTACAAGTTTGAGGGCATAGATAATGCATCCTGTCAGTACATGCTTCCAGGGGTTTGGAAGTACAGAAGTTACAGGAGCTGTATGAATTATGAGTATGTTTGGTCTCTTTTGAATTACTCTGACGGTTCGCATGGTAGTAGGGATTTTGATGACTGGACTAACCTGGATCTGTCTTTTTTCAAAAAAAACGAATGGCGTGAGTAAAAACTATAAAAACCACCATGTTGTTATATTCTTGTGTGAGGAGAGATGGACATGGATGAGGTAATGGAATATAAGATGGAATCAAATGGTATGAGTGTGGATGAGATAAGGGCTTTGCTGGGTGAGGAAGCAGATTATTTGTTAAACCATGAATGCCACACTATCCCCAAGGAGATGCTGCATCTCCCTGGACCAGATTTTGTTGAACGTGTTTTTATGGACTCCGATAGACCCACGCAGGTTCTCCGTAATCTGAGGGCGATGTTTAACCATGGTAGACTGGCGGGAACAGGTTACCTTTCCGTTTTACCTGTGGATCAGGGTGTTGAGCATTCTGCGGCAGCATCATTCACGCCTAACCCTGATTATTTTGACCCTGAAAAAATCGTGGAGCTTGCTATTAAGGGGGGTTGTAACGCGGTTGCTTCAACCCTTGGTATCCTTGGTGCTGTTTCAAGGAAGTACGCGCACAGGATACCCTTCATCGTTAAGTTAAATCATAATGAGCTCCTCACTTACCCTAACAAGTATGATCAGATTATGTTTGCCGCTGTTGATCAAGCCTGGGAGCTTGGTGCCGCTGCAGTGGGTGCAACCATATACTTTGGCTCCAAGGAGTCTAACCGTCAGATTCAGGAGGTGAGTGAGGCTTTTAAGTATGCTCATGAGCTTGGCATGGCGACGGTACTCTGGTGTTACCTTAGAAACCCTGCGTTTAAAGTGGATGGGAGGGATTATCATAGCGCCGCTGATCTCACCAGTCAGGCGAACTATTTGGGTGCAACCATTGAGGCTGACATTATTAAGCAGAAGCAGCCAACGATAAACTATGGTTACAAGGTGCTTAATGAGGGAGAAAGGGGGCCCTTTGGTAAGATGGATGATAACGCATACACTAAGCTTTGTTCTGATCACCCTATCGATATGACTCGTTATCAGGTGGCTCACGGTTACATGGGCAGGATTGGTCTTATAAACTCTGGTGGTCCCTCTGGTGAGAATGATCTTGTGCAGGCTGTCAAAACCGCTGTGATTAACAAGAGAGCAGGTGGCATGGGTCTTATTTCTGGGAGGAAGGCCTTTCAGAAACCCTTGGAGGAGGGTGTGAGGCTGCTTCATGCGATACAGGATGTTTATCTCTGCGATGAGATAACGATAGCGTAGCCTCATCAACCCATTTTTTATCATATTCTTTTTAAAGTGTTGTTTGCATTCACTTCAAGGTTGGATACATGTTGATAGAAGGGGAAGATTTAGTTAAGGAGATAATCAATGGTAAAAGGCTTTTTGAGGATGTTGTTTTACCTGAGGGTTTTGATTTCTCACCTTATATAGCGACTTTAAACGATACTTTAAGGAAATCCTCGTACAAGGCTGAGCCGCTTACTATAAATGGTGGAAACTTTGCTGGGATAAATGCTGAGGGTATTTTTCTCAGGTCTCTTAACGCGGTGTGGGAGCCTGAGAAACCCCTTTTTTTTGTTGGAGCAAACCTGAGGAACGCCGATTTAAGGGAGGCGAATCTTCAGCATTCCGATTTCACTGATTCAAACCTCTCTATGGCCAACCTCGAGGGTGCTAATCTTGAGAACGCGATGATTCATCATGCGAATCTGATGAAGACTAAATTTGTTAACACCAATCTTTCTAATGCTGATTTATCCACCTCTAACCTTGAACAGGCTGATTTAACGGATGCAAACCTTTGCGGAGCTGGTTTAGCCAACACAAACCTACACAAGGCAAACCTTACTGGAGTGGAGTTTTTTTCAACCGATTTAAGGGATGCTGATCTCAGCGATGCAGTTTTAACATGCTCCTGTGGCAGTGGAGATTTCACTGATGCAAACCTTAGCAACGCTGTGGTTAAAAAGGTCGAGTATAACCATTCCATGTTTTCACGCGCCAGGTTTAAAAAAGCGGTGATGGATGAGTCTTCTTTTTATAAGATTGATTTTTCTGACGCGTTTTTTGAGAAGGCATCATTCAAGTCTGTTTATGCTGAACACATTGATTTCTGTAAAGCCAACCTTAGAGGCGTTAGTTTTAAGGGTAGTGAGCTTAGGAAGGTGGATTTCACTGATGCAAACCTTGAGGGAGTGGACTTCACTGATGTTATGCTGGAGGGGGTGTATTTCTGCAGAACCAACCTTGTTGGTGTAAGGAACATAGATAAAGCTAAGGGTTTTGGCAACTGTGTTTTTGTTGATGTGTCGATTTCGGAGGAACAGAAAAAGGTTATTGAGGGTTTGATTGGCAACTCATCGATTAACCATTTTGTTGTTAAAAAGGAGGAGGTAAAATGATTATCGCTCAGGTTTCTATTTCACCGGTTGGAGTTGGAACAGAACTTCACGAGTATGTTAAAGCCGCTGTTGAGGAGATTAAGAAGAGTGGTTTGAGGTTTGAAACCAATGCCATGGCCACTGTTGTTGAGGCACCTGACCTCGACACGCTTTTTGGGGTGGTTAAAAAGGCACATAACGCTGTTTTAAGAATGGGTGCAAAACGGGTTATAACCGAGTTGAAGGTTGATGACCGCAGGGACAAGAAAGCGTCTATTGAATCAAAAATCTCTGCTGTTAAGGCTTAGTTTTATTCAAAACAGTTATAACCATTAATTTCATTCAAGGCATGGGAAGGAGTTGTTATGACATCAACGTCATCCTTGGTTGAGATATGTTTTCATGGTAGAGGAGGCCAGGGTGCTGTTACCGCTGCTAATCTTCTTGTTGCAGCGGCTTTGAGAGACGGCAACAAGGGTGTACAGGCTTTTCCTTTTTTCGGTGCAGAACGAAGGGGTGCTCCTGTTAGAGCCTTTGCTAGGATTTCTGATGAAGAGATTAACCTTAGAAGTGAGGTTTATAACCCGGATGTTGTGATTGTTTTGGATGAGAGCATCATGGGTATAGTTGATGTTTTGAGTGGTATTAAAGATGGAGGAGCCATTGTTATAAACACTCGTAAGTCTCCGGATAGGTTTTCCTTTTCTAAACAGGTTAAGGTGGCGACGGTTGATGCTACCGATATAGCTATTAAAAACAACCTTTTGGTTGGTGGCATACCTGTGGTTAATACTCCTATTCTTGGTGCTGTGCCACGGGTTTTGAGTAGAGTTACGCTTGATTCTATTCAGGAGGTTGTTGGGGAGAAGTGGCGTGGTGATCTGGCAGAGAGGAATGTGAAGGCAACAAAGGAGGCCTATGAGCGTACAGAGGTGGGTGAATGAAGAAGTATGATGTTGTTACCACGATATCGTATCCTAAGAAGGGTGCTATGGGTAAAACAGGTAGCTGGCGTGTTTTTAAACCGATTTTAGATAAGGATAAATGTATAAAGTGTTTGAGATGCTGGATTTTTTGCCCTGAGGGAACGATTATACGTAAAAAGGATGATTCTGTTGAGATTGATTATGAGTACTGTAAGGGGTGTGGTGTATGTGCTAACGTCTGTCCCGTCAAAGCGATTGTTATGGAAAGGGAGGCGGAGATATGAGGGTTATAATCGATACTGGTAACTACATTTCTGCTAAGGCAGCTCAGATGGCTAAACCGGATGTTGTAGCAGCTTACCCCATTACACCGCAGACAACGATTGTGGAGGGGATAGCCAAGTATGTAGAGGATGGTGAGTTTTCTGGAGAGTACATTTGTGTGGAGAGTGAACACTCCGCTATGTCCGCGTGTATAGGAGCATCTGCTGCTGGTGCCCGTACCTTTACTGCTACATCAGCTCATGGTTTGTTGCTCATGCATGAGATGCTTCATTGGGCTGCATTGGCGAGACTACCAATTGTTATGGTTAACGTGAACAGAGCGATCGGTCCCGGTTGGAGTATCTGGGCCGATGAAAACGATTCGGTTGCGCAACGTGACACTGGTTGGCTGCAGTTTTATTGTTCAAGTAATCAGGAGATATTTGACACCATCATTCAAGCCTATAGGCTTGCTGAGCATAAGGATGTGCAGCTCCCAGTTATGGTTAGTTATGATGGCTTCATTCTCTCCCATACCTCCATGCCTGTGCAGATCCCTGAGCAAAATGAGATAGATGATTTTATATTGAAGAGGGTACCGCAGTGGAAGCTTGATGTTGACAACCCTGTTACTCATGGTAACATAATCATGCCAAAGGATTATCCTTCTATAAGGAGGGCTATGCAGGATGCGCAGGAGAAGGCGCTGGAGCTTATACCTGAAATAACTGAGGAGTGGAGGAAACGTTTTGGCACATACCATGGTGACCTTGTGGAGTGTTATCGTTGTGATGACGCAGAGTTTATTCTTATCGCTGTTGGAGCATTGGGTGCGGAGAGCAAGGTGGCGATTGATGAGTTACGTGAAAAAGGCAGACGTGTTGGCTTAGCTCGCCTCAGGGTTTTCCGTCCGTTTCCAAAGCAGGCTGTTGTGGAGTTGGCTAAAAAGGCTGATTTGATTGTTTTGGATAGAAACATTTCTGTTGGTATGGAGGGAGCGTTTTTCTCTGAAGTTAAAGCTGCTCTTTATGGTAGCTCAGATGCCAAGGTTTATGGTTACATCGCCGGTCTCGGTGGTAAGGATGTAACCTATAAAGATATAGAGGCGATGTGTGAGAAGGTGATGGATGGCAAATACAAGGGTTATGAATGGTATGATTTGGAGGGAGAATAATGGCTATTAAAGATATGTCTCTTGAAGAGATTGTTCTTTCCGGTAACGCTGCATGCCCTGGTTGCCCCTCTACCATGGGTCTGAGGATAGTGTTTAAAGCGTTGGGGAAGAAAACTATTCTTGTTATACCGGCATGCTGCACATCCGTTATAGAGAGTTTGTATCCTTACACGTCCTTTGATGTACCTGTGCTTAACATAGCCTTTGAGGCTGCTGCAGCTGCCGCTAGCGGTGTTGTCTCTGCGCTTAGAATGCAGGGTAGGGAGGATATCAATGTTGTTGTGTGGGCTGGAGATGGTGGCACCTACGATATTGGTATTCAAGCCATGTCTGGCGCGTTTGAACGGAACACAAACTTTCTTTACATTTGTTATAATAATCAGATTTACTCCAACACAGGTATTCAGCGGAGTGGTGCAACACCCTATGCTGCATGGACTACGACAACGGTTGGTGGTAAAAGAGAGTTCAGTAAGGACATGGGAGCTATAGTGCGTGCCCACAACATACCCTATGCTGCTACTGCTACTGTGAGTTACCCTGAGGATTTGTTTAGGAAGGTGATGAAGGCGAAGAGCATTAAGGGACCCAAGTATATTGAAATCCTCGCTCCATGTCCTCCTGGTTGGCGGTTTAGTATGGATAAAACCGTTGAGATGGGTAAACTTGCTGTCGAAACAGGTATCTGGCCTTTATACGAATATGAGAACGATAAGATGGCCTTCAATGGCAAAAGTAAACTGATTTTCGAGGGTAAGATTGAAAGGAAACCTGTTGAGGAGTGGTTGAAACTGCAGGGTAGGTTCAGTAACCTGTTTAAACCTCAGAGGGATGAGGAAAGGTTGCGTAGAATACAGGAGTACGTTGATCACATGTGGGAACGTTTTAAACAATGCCGGGATTAAAGTTAAACTCTACAGGCTTATACGTTTAGTATGCATCAGGATTTAGACGAGTTAACTCAACGTGTGATCGACAGATTGAAACAGTTGGATGTGAAAACCTTAGAGGGTTTTCATGTTGTTTTGCTTCCAGATTTTTTCTTGGATCACATTGTGAGTTTGAAAGGTTTTGATGACGTGTTGATTAGGATGCGTAGGGTTTATGATCAAGGCGGTGGTAACATACCTGTTGACAACCAGTTTTTAACCGGTGGTGGTAACGCAGCGAACACAGCTAAAAACCTGTCTAAACTCGGTGTTTCCACACATTTTATAGGAAAAACCGATGGTTTGGGTGGGGAATTGATAAGGTTTTTCCTTGAGAAGGAAGGCGTTGATGTCACCGGGGTAAAAACAGATGGAAAACTGGCTAAGACGGTGGCTGTTGAGTTTGATGGCCATAACATCATGTTCTCTGACCCTGGTTCGGTCGCGGATTTTGGTTTTGATGCTTTTGATGACAAGGATTTGGAGGTCATTGGTTCAGCGGACATGGTTTGTGTCACCAACTGGATATTGAATAAAAAAGGTACTGAACTGGCTAAAGAAGTGTTTTCGTTTGCAAAAAAAAGAGGTGTGAAAACCTTTTTCGACTCCGGGGATCCATCTAGTAGACGGGATGAAGTTGATGTTCTTTTCAAGGAAGTGATTTCCCGTAGTGATCTTGATGTTTTTAGTTTGAATGAGAACGAGCTTAGATATTTTGCGGAGGTTGCAAACGTTTGTGAGAAGAATGTTTTGTCATTGGTTGAGGGACTGCAAGGTAAAATTAAGGCAAGGGTTGATCTTCACACATCAGAGTTTTCATATAGTGATGGTGTAACAGTTGCTTCGTTTAGGTTAGAAAAACCTTTTGTCTCTACAGGTGCAGGTGACGCGTGGAACGCGGGAAACATTTTTGGTGAACTCCTTGGTTTTAGGGATGATGAACGTTTGTTGTTTGCAAACGCTGTGGCAGCATGTTATATCTATAGTAAACCGCCAACACCACCTGGTTTGAAGGACATCATCATGTTTCTATCAAAACATTAAAAAACACCGGATAGAGACTGTCAACATAAGACTTATCCGATAAAATTAAATCCCTCCTACTAGGATTAACACCTAATAGGAGGGGATACTGTGTTAAAGCAAATAGTAG
>JAGGZU010000111.1 GCA_021161865.1 Thermoplasmata archaeon | reverse complement strand
GACACATGCTGCGTAATCTCCCTTATATGTCGTCGTCCTCTCAAAGAGGGACAGTCAGGATACATTGCATAGTTTTTTTCCCGGAGTACAGCGCTTTTAACCTCAAGGTAAAGCAAAACATTGTTTCTACTGAAAAGATAGTCTATGATTGAGTCACCTAATCTAACGTTTCTTTTAATGAAACTCCATTCCCTCAACCATGGTATCAGTTTTTGAGAAAAGGCTTTTTCAAAACCTTTCATCTGCAGGTTAGTATCAACAACCGCGCCTAAACCTTTTTCGTTTATTGCAAAAAGCCTGAAATCCGTTTTTCCATTTTTGTTTTTTAAACAAAAACCTTTTTCACCCTTTTTTATGTACTCCAGCAGTCTACCTGTGTTGTTTATGTAACCTCTCTTTGTTTCTCCGTTAACCTCTATTTCAACCACAAAACGGTTTATCCTCCTATGGATCACGCATTCTCTAACGTTTTTTATGGTGATAAGTGGATGCATTTTTTTTTCTCCTTAAATTATGTTTGCTACGAGTTCAGCCAATTTTTCAAGAAAAATTTTATCTTCTTCTTTGAAGGGTGAAACCTCATGTGAGTCTATGTCTATCTCCCCTACCGGTTTACCGTTTTTAAAGATTGGTACAACTATCTCAGATTTCACTTTTACACTGCATGCAAGATAGTTTTTTTCCTTAGACACGTCTTGTACTATGAAAGTTTCTTTTTTTTCTGCAGCCTCACCACATACGTCTTTACCAAAGGGTATTCGTAAATGTTCCGTGGGTTCACCAGTGAAGGGACCCCCCCCAATGTTAACTCTTTATCTTTTCGATGGATCAACAAGGTAGAAACCAACCCAGTTGTATTGAGAAACCCCCTCTGAAGTAGTTCACAGATCTCTTTGAGTTTTTCCTCATCATTTCCTTTAAAGTTTACGATACTCTCAACCTTTTCAAGCAGTTTGCCAAAAAAAACCGTTGTTTTCCATCATATTCCTCTCTCCTTTTTCATTTCATCCCAGAAACCAAATACCCTTCTAACATGAGGTATCACTATTGATCCACCAACTACTAGGGCCATTGTCAAAGCCGCAGTTCATCGTCATTAACCTTTTCTTCAAAACATCTGATGAGATGGTATTTTACGCAGTCATCGCATATTAAAACCATAGATGCGACAAGTCCCAGCAACTCCTTTGTTTTCTTTGATAGCATCCCTTCTCTGTAAACCTGTGTGTCAAGGTTAAAAAAACGTTTAATCTCCTTCCCACCGTATCTCATCACTATCTCGTTAAGCAGCCGCCGGTTCTCCATGAACTCTTTACTTTCTTCACACATTTTTCTCATCTTGTTTGATTAAACCTTTTTCACTTAAACATTTTTTTCAAAACCTTTAAAACACCTCCTTCCTTTCACTCCTTTGTTTTATGTGTGGCATCATTGGTATAATAGGTAATAAACCGGTGTCTCGACTCATCTATCATGGTCTTTTCTCGATACAACATAGAGGACAGTCATCAGCTGGAAAACTAACCTATGATGGGAACATTCACATGTACAAGGACTATGGTCTTGTTAGAGATGTTTTTAATGAGGAGAGGAAGATTGACACTCCCGGTAACGTTGGTATCGGGCACACTCGTTATTCAACAGCTGGCATGGATGATGTAGAGTCTCTGAAGAAAAACGCTCAACCCGAGTACGTTATCAACCCTTTTTTGGCAGCGGTTCACAACGGCAACATATACAATGGAAACGAGATAAGGAAGATGACCAAACGAACTCCAAGGACGGAGTGCGACATACAGTGGCTTCTCCTCCCAATGGCTGACCAACTTTATGACAAAAAAATAGATGCTGATGCTATTTTCAAAGCAGCTGAGAAGGTTATGAGGATAGCGAAAGGCAGTTACTCTGCTATATTTGTCACCGATTCTGGCGACAACCCCCTATTGTTTGCAATCACTGACCCCCATAAAATTAGGCCCCTTGTTCTCGGTAAAAAGGATGGAATGTACTGTTTATCTTCAGAAACAAGGGTGTTCAAAAAAATACGGTTTGAGCATGTCAAAGATATACCGGGTGGGAGTGTAATAGTTATAGATCAGCAGGGCAATATTTTTGAGAAGAGAATAATCAAAAATGAGGAGAGACCCTGTATGTTTGAGTTTGTTTACTTTGCAAAACCCGATTCAAGGATCAATGGGCGATCCGTTCACAATGTAAGGGTTGAGATTGGCAAAAAACTGGCTCAGGAAAACCCGGTTGATGCCGATATTGTTGTTCCAGTACCCGAGTCCGGTAGAAGATATGCCTTGGGTTTCTCCAGGGAGTCGGGTATACCAATAGATGAGGGGATTCTTAAGGATAAAGCTGAACGTTCCTTTATCCAACAAACTCAGGAGAAGAGAGATAAGATAGTTGAGGAGGGTATATCCTTTATACGTTCCGTGCTGGAGGGCAAAAGGGTTGTGCTTGTTGACGACTCAATTGTGAGAGGAACAAACATAAGGAGACTGGTGAAGGGAATAAGGGATGCTGGAGCAAAAGAGGTGCATGTGAGGATAGGTTGCCCGCCATTGATAGCGCCCTGTTACCTTGGAATAGATATGAGGAGTAAAAAGGAGTTTATAGCAAGGAAAAAGGATGGCGGCATAAAAAGCTGGGAGGAGATAGCGGAGGAGATAGGTGCTGATTCTCTTGCATACATAAGCCATGAATCACTCAAAGAGGCGATAGGGTTAAACCCTTGTATGGGCTGTATAGATTTTCCAGATGGATACCCCCGTGAGATGCAGAAGGATGTTGAAAAACTGTTTATGAAGGATATGGAGAATAGAAGGGCTTACGAGTAAATGATAGAGATAACCACAGGTACGGTAGCTGAGAGGATACTCAAGCAACTGCAAAAAACATATCCTATCACCGTTTCAACTTTAAGAGAGCAGCTTGGTTTACCGCGCACCGTTTTAATAAGGGAGTTGGAGAAACTTCAAACCAGAGGAGTACTACAGCTGGAACCTCTTCCAGGAAAAATCTACATAAGATTAACTCGGAGTGATTTTCGATTCGTTGGGAAAAGGAGGCAGCGAAGGTTTATCAAAAAATCTTACCCAAAGAAACCAAAAAAAGAGGTAAAGGATGATGACGATGTTATGTACGTTTAGTTTTTCACCCGCCGAAAAAAACCTCAGCTATATTATAGAGCTCCATGTCAACCGTTTTTAGTTTAGATACAGCCTGTCCCAGATCTATGGGCACTATCTTGTTTCCCTGAAGAGCAGCCATTTTACCGAAATCTCCTTGTTTAATCATTTCAACCGCAGCGATACCACATCTTGTTGCCAGTACTCTATCATAGGCTGTAGGTGCACCTCCTCTCTGTACATGACCGAGAACCGTTACTCTGGTCTCTAAACCAAGGCGTTTCTCAAGCTCCTTTGCCAATCTGTTCCCTATGCCACCTAATCTTACGTGACCAAACTCATCCTTTTCCTTATCCTGCACGGAAAGCATCTTTGTGTCCTTAGGAACAGCTCCCTCTGCAACAACGATGATGCTGAAGGTTTTTCCCTTCTTTTTACGTTGTTCAAGGAAACCAACCACCTCATCTATGTCAAAGGGTTTCTCTGGGATAAGTATGGCATCTGCTCCGCCAGCTATCCCTGCTATGGTTGCAATCCAACCAGCGTGTCTACCCATGACTTCAAGAACCATGACTCGATGATGCGACTCTGCTGTTGTGTGCAGTCTATCTATTGCATCAGTAACTATTGAAACAGCGGTGTCAAAACCTATGGTGTAATCCGTTCCAGATAGATCATTGTCGATGGTTTTTGGTATACCAACAACCGGTACACCCATGACGTTGTGGAGTTTGAAGGCAACACCCAAAGTGTCTTCTCCACCGATTGCAACGATCGCGTCTATGCCAAATTTTTTGATGTTGTCAAGCAACTTCTGCAGATCCTCCTCACTTTTGAATGGGTTTGTCCTGGAGGTGCCAAGGATTGTACCACCCTTGGGCAGTATACCTGAGACTGAATAATCGGTTAATGGTTCTATCTGTCCTTCGATTAATCCCTTCCAACCGTTTTTTATACCATAGACAATCCAGTTGTACTGCAACGCTTTTTTAACAACCGCTCTTATGGCAGCATTCAAACCAGGGCAGTCTCCACCACCTGTTAAAACAGCAATCTTCTTTATCATCTCTCTCCAACTGGGAATAAAGTTTCTATTATATAAGTTGTGTTGAGAAAATGAGAAATAACAAAAAAAGATTCCTCACACCGGATGATAAAGATTGTGTCCTTTGACCTTGATGGCACCCTCACTAAACAAGATTTTGCAGATAGATACTGGTTGGAGGCTCTTCCACTATTGTATGCTAGGGAGAAAGATGTCTCTGTTGATGAGGCGAAAAAACTGTTATTCGGTGAGTATGACAAGGTTGGTAAGGAACGTTTGGAATGGTATGATCCATCATACTGGTTTAAAAGGTTTGACATAAAATATAGTTGGAAAAAACTCATATTCGACTGCAGAGACGCTATTGAAGTTTACCCTGATGTTTTACCTACATTGGAGAGACTAACAGGCAAATACAAGCTTATCGTGGTATCCAACGCAAAAAAAGAGTTTATAGAAATTCAGCTGAAAGAAACCGGTTTAAACCGTTTCTTCACACATGTTTTTTCTTCTGTATCTGATTTTGGTATGATTAAAAAGAAGGTTGATGTTTATCGGAGAGTTTGTTCCATTGTCTCTGTCGATGAGAAGGAGGTGGTTCATGTTGGAGATGATAAGGTGTTTGACTATGAAACTCCAAGGTCGATTGGTATTAAAGCCTTTTATGTTGACAGAGAGAAGAAAACCGTTGGTGAAAACGTTATTTATTCCCTAAGTTCTTTACCTTCCATTCTCAGCAGATACGAGGAATAGGGTCACCTATAGGTTTATGGAGTACTCTTCTCCCTCCTACAATGGTTTCCATTAGTACACCCTTCACGTCGCTTCTCGCTTCACCTATTATTTCTGCATTTTTTCCTAGAGGATGTTTTTTTATCGAATCAAGTACCTCCTCTGCTTTTTCTTTTACAACTCCAAGGACAACCTTTCCCTCGTTTCCAATTTCCAAGGGATCTATACCAAGCATTTCACATGCTGCTTTTACATCGTTAGAAACAGGGATTTTTTCCTCATATACTATTATTCCAACACCAGATTTTTCGCTTATCTCGTTAAGAGTGTTTGAAAGCCCACCCCTTGTCGGATCCTTAGCGGTGGTTACTCCACCAGCCTTTAAAACCTCCTCAATTAAACCGTTTACTGGGGCGACATCAGATTTTATCTTTGATTCGAAACCGTAGCCTTCTCGGAAAGAGAGTAGAGCTACACCGTGATCTCCTATTCTACCTGAGACTATTATTTTGTCTCCCTCCTCTAGGTTTGAGTCAAGCAACCATTCGCCTTTGTATTCCCTGTATCTACGTACTTCCTCGATGTTGCTATCTAGGAGAGGGGTTCTTACACCGATGCCGCTTGTGTTTATAATCATCTCCTGTAATGCTCCCTTTTCAACAACCTTTGTGTCCCCTGTTACAATTGGAACATCAGCTTTTTCTGCCATCTCCGCCATGGTTGCGATAATTCTCTCAAAATCTGATTTAGAGAAACCCTCCTCTATGACAAACCCTGTTGAGAGGGCAAGCGGTTTCGCACCCATCACAGAGACATCATTCACTGTTCCAGCAACAGCTAAAGAACCGATGTTTCCTCCTGGGAAAAAAAGTGGTTGTACTGTGTGTGTGTCTGTAGAAAAAACAATGCCGTTTATAACTGCAGAGTCATCCAATTCAGAGAGCGGTACATCAACCTTTTCTCCATTTTTTTCAAAATACTTGAGAAATGTTTTTTTTATCAGATGATCCATTTTTTCTCCGCCTGCTCCATCAGCAATGGTTATAATGTTGTTCATAGGTCGACGGTTAAGTCTGATGCACAATCTTTATTTATAGTATTCTATTGGAGTAATGATGATTACTTTGGTTATGTGCGTCGGTAACTCAGATAACGGGGATGATGGGGTTGGGCCGTATGTTTCTAAAATATTCCCAAAAACCGGTGATTTCAAGGTTGTTAACTGTGAGACTGTTCCTGAAAACTTCACTCATCTCATCAAAAACGTTGACAGGGTTGTTCTTGTAGATGCTGTGGAAATGGGTCTTACACCTGGAGAAACAAGGGTTGTTCCCAGGGAAAAGATTGGTGGTTTACATGTTAGTACGCATAGTTTACCTTTGTCTGTTTTAATGGATTATGTTAGCGGGGAGGGGAAGGAGGTTGTACTTGTTGGTGTTCAACCAAAAAAGTTGCATGGAGGATTGAGTGTGGAGGTTAAAAAGGCTGCGGAGAAACTGGTTGAAACCCTGATAAACCATGATGTGGATGGGTTTAAGGTGTTTGAATGAGTGTGGTAACTCTTCTCACAGATTTTGGGGATGAGGACGCTTATGTGGCTGAGATGAAAGGAGTGATACTTGGAATAGTTGAGGATGTGAGAATAGTTGATATTTCACATAAGGTAACTCCTTATTCTATTGATGAAGGTGCTTTCCTTCTGCTAACTGCGGTACCATATTTTCCTAAGGGAACTGTTCATGTGGCTGTTGTGGATCCAGGAGTCGGTACAAGTAGGAGAGGAATTGTCGTTGAAACTGAGGTTTGCACGTTTGTGGGACCAGATAATGGTTTGCTTATTCCTGCTGCAAAAAGATGCGGTGTTTTCAGGGTTTTTGAGATCACAAGCACAGGTTACATGTTACCATCTAAGACTCATACGTTTCATGGTAGAGACGTTTTTGCACCAGTCGCTGCTTATATTGCAAAAGGCGTTGATGTTGAAGAGATAGGGAGGAGGATAGAGGATTATGTTGATTTTGATTTCAATTTTGTTGTCAAGAATGAAAAAATCATTTCTAAGGTGTTGCATGTTGATAGGTTTGGAAACGTTGTTATAGGTGTAAATGATGATTTTGTGGTTAAAAGATTTAGGTATGGTGAAAAGATTAGGTTTTTAGTGAAGGGTAGAGAGTATGTTGCACCGTTTTTGAAATCCTATGGTTTCGTAGAGAAAAACGAGTTGCTTTTAACGGTTGGTGGAACCGGTTTTTTGGAGGTGAGTGTGAATCAGGGTAGTGCTGCAGAAAAGCTTGATGTAGAGGTTGGTGAAGTTTTTACTTTGTTTTTATGAGCGCATCGAGTAAACCATGAGCATAGTTTATGCAGCCAAAGGCTGTGAACAAGTCTTTTTTTTCAAGGTAGTACTTAGCATCCCGGTAGTACTGTTGTGCAAGCTCAACCACTTTGTTTTCCTTGTTGTTTTCTGGAGTGAAGGTTTTAATGTTTTCTTCAAACATTTGAAGATCTTTTTCAACACGTTGTTTTTCGGTGAGCATACAAAAAAAGGATAGAGGGGTGTTGTTTATCACTGTTTTCATTGGTTGTTTAGTTTCTGTAGTAGTTTTTTGTTTCACTGGTGAACACATCGTGATGGATTTCTTCTTTGTTTCCCAGAACATCTACTGCAT
>JAGGZU010000055.1 GCA_021161865.1 Thermoplasmata archaeon | reverse complement strand
GAAATTGTTTAAAATAGAGGATCATCTTGCTTTAACCACAGCCGGGTTGTTTGGTGACGTGCAGGTGCTGGCAAGGTATTTAAGCGCTGAGGCTAAGCTTTACAAACTTGGTAGGGAAACAAAGATGCCTGTTGAAGCTGCAGCTACTCTTATGGCTAACATTTTGAATCAGCGAAAGTTCTACCCGTATTATGTACAGCTTATTATAGGAGGGTATGACTCGTCTGGTGGCCATGTTTTTTCACTTGATGCAGCCGGTGGCGCTATTCCTGACAAGTACACATCAACGGGCTCAGGTTCACCCTATGTTTTTGGAGTGCTTGAGGATCATTACAGAGAGGATATGACGGTTGAAGAAGGGATTGACCTTGCAATCCGTGCAATAACTGCTGCGATGAAAAGAGATTCTGCATCAGGAGATGGTATTGATGTCGCTGTTATCACACCTGATGGTTTTAGACTCCTTTCTGATGATGAAGTGAAGAAGAGAAGGGAGAAGTTGAATAGTTAGATATTCTCGGGTTAAACCAGAAAAGCAAACATACAAAAAAAACAGAGTGGGTTAGTATATGACTGTAGATGATGTTTTAAGAGAAATTAAAGGAAAGGTTCGAGGGATTGTACCCCCAAGTATAGAGATAACAGATGTTGAGTTTGAGGGGCCTCTGCTTGTGATTTACACGAAGCATCCTCATAAGTTTGCTGATGATGAAAACCTTGTTCGTCAGCTTGCTAAAACCTTGCAGAAACGAATTACTATTCGGCCTGATCCTTCTGTGTTAACCGACTCCAAGGTGGCTGAAAAGAAAATAAAAGCCCTAATGCCTGAGGATGCTGAGGTAACAAACCTTTATTTTCAGCCGGACATCGGGGAGGTTATCATAGAGGCTGTTAAGCCTGGTGTTGCGATTGGTAAGAAAGGTTCTTTGCTGAATGAGATTAAAAAGGAGGTCAACTGGACTCCACATGTTATAAGGACTCCTCCAATTCAATCCAAGACGGTTAATGAGATAAGGGCTTTTCTCCGCACCGTATCCGAGGAACGGAAGGATATACTCCGCAAGATAGGGAGAAGGTTGCATCGTGGTGTCTCAGATAACGAAAAGTTTGTTCGTATAACAGCACTTGGAGGTTTTAGAGAGGTTGGTAGATCCTGCAGCCTTTTGCACACTCAGGATAGCAAGGTTCTGATAGATGTTGGTATAGATGTTTCTTCCGACTCAAATGGCTCTCCTTATTTACATCTCCCTGAGGTTTTGCCTTTGGAGACTATTGATGCTGTTGTGGTTACTCATGCTCATCTGGATCACTCCGGTTTAGTGCCTTTGCTTTACAAGTACGGTTATGATGGACCAACCTACTGTACGCCGCCAACTAGAGATCTTATGACTTTGCTGCAGATGGATTACCTTAAGGTTGCAGTTGCTGATGCCAAAAAAACACCATATTCTTCTGAGCATATACGTAGTTTTTTGAAACATTGTATAACTCTCAACTATGGTGATACCACAGATATCGCACCTGATGTTAGGCTTACATTCCATAATGCAGGTCACATCCTTGGCTCATCGGTTTGTCATTTCCACATTGGTGAAGGACTTTACAACGTGGTTTTCACAGGCGACATAAAATATGAGCGTACCTGGCTTTTCAACCCCGCAGTAAACAGGTTTCCAAGGCTGGAGGCAGTGATCATGGAGTCCACATACGGTGGTAAAGAGGATCATCAACCCTCTAGGAAGGAAGCTGTTGAAAGGTTGAAGGATATTGTGCAGAGAACCCTTAAGTACAAGGGTAAGGTGCTTATCCCTGTGTTTGCTGTCGGTAGGTCTCAAGAGGTTATGATTGCTCTTGAAAGCCTCATGCGTAATGGGGAGATACCTAAGGTTCCCATTTATCTGGATGGTATGATTTGGGAGGCCACAGCTATACATACAGCCTATCCAGAGTATCTGAATAACCATCTAAGAAGCCTTATATTCCATAAGGGTGAAAATCCTTTGTTGTCTGATATCTTTGAACGTGTGGACAGCTATGATATGCGTCAGGAGGTTCTTGCAGACCCTGATCCCTGTATAGTTCTCGCTACCAGCGGTATGATAAACGGTGGTCCCATCATGGAGTATTTGAAGAGTTGGGCTGAGGATGAAAAATGCACTATAGCCTTTGTTGGTTATCAGGCTGAGGGCACCCTTGGTAGGAAAATACAGAAGGGTTGGAGGGAGATACCTCTCACCGTTGCAGGTAAGATGACAACGATTAAGATGAATATGAACGTGGAGACCTGTGATGGTTTCTCTGGGCACAGTGACCGGGGGCAGCTTTTGAACTACGTGGGCAACATGTCTCCTAAACCTGAGCGTATCATATTTGGTCATGGTGAGGAATCCAAATGTTTGGAGATATCTTCAGCGGTGCATAGGAGATACGGTATTAACACAGCTGCACCTATGAACCTTGAGACGATAAGGTTGCGATAAAAAAATTATTCTGTTTTTCCACTATCCTGCAGATGTTTTTTCCATATCAGAGAGATAACAGTTGTTAGAAGTAAAGCCACCACTATTATGCCAACGGCAGCGAAAACGTTGTTTAGTAAACGTGGTGAAAACACCAGTATTAAACCAAGGGATGCCATCATGGTTCCAGATAATAGTTTCAGGAGTTGACCTTGCCATTGTGTGAGTTTTCTTCTGCCGAGGGTTACCACGAATATGGTAACGATTAAACAGAGAGGTATAACGTATATTATGTTATAAAAAACAAGGTAAAGGTAGTACTCCACGATTGGTAGATGATGTAGTGTAAGGGTTTTTGTAAATATCATTGGGAAACCTAGGGTGCAGAATAGCTCGTAGGTGTTTGCTGAAACAGCTAAAACGATTACACCTATGAGCATGGTGGAAAACTTTGATGCCTTCACGAGTTTTCTCATCTGTTTAAACAGTCCAGGTTTTTTGCTGTCAGGTATGCTTGCACTTAACCCTTTTTTGAAGAAGAAGAAATCCTTGATGTTCAGTGAACCTAGTAGGATTGCAATGAAACCAGCAATTGTTGTTATTATGAGAACATGTGAGGTGAATATGAATATTTCAAGCAAGGCTGACATGAAGATGAAGTAGATGAAACCTGAGAAAAATATGAATATGCCTCCTATTATCGCCATTTTTTTTCTTGACTGTGCATAAACAAGTAGATTCAGGAGGAACATTAGTACGAAGAAGGAACATGGATTGACGCTGTCAACCGCCCCAAGTATTACTGTTAATAGGGGAAGTGAAAACCTTGATAAATCTGTTGCGTTGAAGCTTCCCAAAAAAGGTATTTCTACTCTTTGACTTTGGTTGTTTGTCTCGTTTATTTCCCCAGATAAGTATCCATCTATTATTTTTTCAACATACTCTTTTGTTATCTCCTCTTTGGGTATCTTTGTTTTGTTGTTGACAACTATGGCTGGGATATCAAAAAAACCATAGTTCACCCATTGATCCATGTAGTTTTCATCCATGGAGATATCTTTTCTATGGACAACTATTTTATCAGCATACTCCTGTTCTATTTCGTCAACTATCGGCTCCTTCTCCTCGCAGTCTCCGCAACCTGACGAGTAAAAAAACTCTATGTTTATTTTTTCATCCGCCAATGAGGGTTGAACAATGATTGATGAGATTATGGTGAGTAAACATAGAAAACCTATTGTCCAAGTTTTTATAGTCACCTTCTTCCACCATACCTAACAGGTGTTGAGTATGCCTCCCTCAGTTTTTTGTGCTACGCCGCCTGCCGGATTCGAACCGGCGACCGCTCGGTTCCTGCAAACCTTCCTTTGGGATAAAACCCTTTTCTAAAGGGTTTTTAACAGCCGAGTGCTCCACCAACTGAGCTAAGGCGGCTTCTTATGGTGAGAGAAGGAAATGTAGTAACTGTATTAAAAGGTTTATCTGTTGAAATCTGAGAACTCCTGCTCCTTCCTCTTACGTTCTAGGAATCTGTAAACTGTGCTGTGCTTACTGCCAAAGATAACCATTTCAATAGCAGACCGTATAGTTTCTATATACTCTACAGAGGTTATAACAGAGATGGTGTGTCCATAGACTGATATGAGAGAATTCGTCATCTCTTCAAGTATCTGCTTCGTCCTTCCCTTTCTCCCGATGACTCTTGCTTTAACACGTTTTATGTGAGTCTCCTTTTTCCCAACGTAGTCCCTGAGGTCAAACATCAGGAAGTAGGCGTTGTCGTCAAGCAGTTTAAGCGCATGTTCTGGAGAGAAACCCCTGCCTATAGCTTGGACTATGTTTTCGGTTTTTAAACCCATCAGCGGGTCAGTGGATTCTGTGTCATCTATCTGCACCTCACCGAGTTTTGAATCAATGGTTAGATGCACCTTTGACCTTTCCTCTAAGGTTTTTTTTGTCTCTCCCTCATGTCCTATCAGCACACCTATGCGCTCCCTCGGTATCTTTATGTATCTCATTGTTTCTCACCCCTGGGAGGTTATTCTGTCAAATACCTTCTTTTCGTTATCATCAACACCATGTTTTCTGAAGAAGTTTACTATGTTTCTTATGTCTCTTTGGAGAAACTCCATGGCCATGGGATGGTCCCTAACAACACCCTGAGCAAGGTCTATGAGTACAGGTTTGTTTCTGTGAACCAGTATATTGTATTCGCTTAAATCGCTATGAACGAAACCCCCTTTTATGTACATTGTCTCAATATATTTTATTATGGTGTTATAAAACTTATCCGGGTTTTTCATGGTTACATCCTTTAACAATGGAGCTGGTTTTTGAACACCTCCTATGTAGTCCATCACAAGTATGTTGTTCAAAGCCTTGATTGGTTTAGGCGCAGGAACACCTATTTCCGCAAGTTTTTCAAGGTTGGCCAGTTCCTTTTTCACCCATTGGTATATGATCTCCCGTCTGTTTTTTGAGATAGGTGGAAAGCGGGGATCACCTTGGATGTAGTGTATCATTCTGTTGAAATTGGAGGTTGATGTCCTGTACACTTTAACGGCAACAAATTTTTTCTGTGGTGTAATGGCACGAAAGATGTTTGCTTCTTTTCCGGTACATATCGGGAAATCCACATACTCTATGATTCTGTCAGAGATGAGTTTACCAAAGGTTAGCAGTGTTGATCTATCAAAAACCTCATCAAGCGTTTTCCTGTCAGCACCTATCCTGTTGTTTATCGCCTGTAGCTCTCTATCCAATCTCTTTAGCGTTTCTTCATCAATCTGCATTTTCAAAACACATCAATTGTTTCAGGGAGAAGTTTGCGTTTACTGAGGTTGGTAGCCTGTATATGTGTGTACCTGAATACAATATCTGCTTTTTCATTCTGTATGGGCCAGGGTTTAATTATCACCAGATCCCCGGTTCTTATCCTGTATCTTCTCTTCATCCTTCCAGGTATCCTCGCCATTCTTGACTTTCCATCCTCGCATACAACCTTTATTCTGGAGCCACCCATGACCTGATCAGCTATAGCAAAGAGTTCACCCTGGTTTCTCCTCGGAAGAGGGAGACGTACGTATTCATCCTGTCCTTCTTTTTCTGAGTTCATATCAGGCTAACCATATCAGTTATCCACTACCCTATATATAATCTTATAATCCAAGGTCGGAGGCTATGCCCTGCAATGCTTTTAGGGAGATTTGTAGAAAATCTCTGAGTGTAACACCAAAGTCATAGCATATACTGATTCTTCTTCGGTCACATCCCTTTGCAAAGGTTTTGTCATCAAACTTTTTTAGAAGTGTCTCAATTTTTACGTCAGCGAGTTTTTTTGATGGCATAACGAGAGCGGTTGCTATTATCAACCCTGAGACTGCATCAGCCGCTATCAGTGCCTTCTCCAGCGTATGAATAGGTGTTTTGCCGGTATACTGGTAGTTGTGTGCCTTTATGGCATCTAATCCCTCCTCAGGGAGTAGACCTTCCAGTACCTGGCATGTCACTATACCGTGTTCGTTTGGGTCTTCAGAGGTGTATTCGTAATCAAGATCATGAAGTAAACCTGTTAGCCCCCAAAGTTCTTCGTCTCTCTCAAGTGCTTTAGCCAACTCTCTCATTATCGCTTCAACAGCAAGAGAGTGTTTCACCATGTTTTCTTTTTTAAGGTAGCGTTTAACAAGGTTGAGTGCATCATCCCTCTCAATCATAGGAATAACCTTTTTGAGGATAGGAGTTTACAATATTTTAAGTTTGTGATGAGTGTTGCATTATAATTATATATACGGAGGATTTGCCCTGTTTTTACTGACTGTTTTTTTGGATTGCAGGAAAGGGGTTTGCACCGATTTCAGATGATGTGTCATAAAAGATTTAACCTGACAATGGCTTTTCTATAGCATTAAGCTCTATAAAATTTAAATAGCATCTATTGTTACAATACAATAAGCAAGTATGGGGAGGAGTTTCTCATGAAGAGAATGGGTAGAAAAACGCTTTTGCTTGGAGTTTGTTTGGTTATTTTAGGTTTGATGTCTACGCCATATTCATCATATTCCTCAGCCAGCTCATATAAACATGATGAAAACCAAGAGATGCTGACATTCAGCCAGGTTTTTTCTCCACCAGAGGTAGTTGAAGATGAACAGGGCTATTTGAGCATAGGTGTCTCAGAGGCTAACACAGCACTGGTTTTTCCTGGTGAACCAAAACTACCTGTTTTTTCAAAAACCATTGAGCTGCCAATTGGAAGCAAGATAAAAAGCGTAAATGTTGTAACTTCATCATGTGAAAATTTAGTGGTTTCAAAAACGGTTGAACCCGTTCCCCTACCGCAATCCTATGGTATGAGTGGGATGCCAAAGGATGGATTTAACATCGAGATATATGAAAATAACCGGTTTTATCCACCAACGTTGTTTAGCTATCACACAGGAGCAGGTATGGACAGTGAGGGAAATCATGTTCTCTATCTCTCTCTGCAGATATACCCTGTTAGATACAACCCTGTAAGAAACGTGTTGAGATACACTCAGAGGGTTGATGTCAGCATCTCCTATCAGGCACCATCTTCTCTATCAACTTTAAATAAAAAAACATCGGTGTGTGATTTCGTTATAATATCACCCGCGGTTTTCTCGGATCTTCTCCAACCCTTGGTTGAACATAAGGAGAAATATGGGTTAAAAACAAGGTTGGTTACATTGGATGGGATTTACGCATCATTTAATGGTAGGGATAAGGCTGAGAAGGTCAAGTATTTTATCAAGTATGCTCTTGATGAGTGGGGTGTAAGGTACGTGCTTTTGGTTGGTGACATAAAAAGGTTACCGATTAGGGCTACTTACGCGTTTCCCTGGGAGGGTTGGGGGAACAATATCTTATCTGACCTTTATTATGCCGATATTTATGATGCCAACTTTAGCTTTTGCAGTTGGGATGGAAACAATAACAACAGGTTTGGGGAGGTGATTTATAACTACACCGGTTTTCCACCAAGAGTTGTTGATGTTGATGGTGTTGATCTTTATCCTGATGTTTATGTTGGCAGGTTGGCGTGTAAAAACAGGGATGATGTTGAGATAGTTGTTGATAAAATCATAAACTATGAGGAAAAAACCTTTGATCAAATATGGTTTAAGAGGATTGTTTTAGCTGGCGGTGACACCTTTCCACCAGCCAAGGGTGCACCTCCATTTGTATATGAGGGGGAGATAACGAATGTTAAGGTGATGCAGCAGCTACCTGATTTTGAGCATATCGTTTTGTGGTCTTCTAAACATAATTTGAATGCATTTACCTTCAATCGTGCCATAAACAAGGGCGCCGGTTTTGTAAGTTATGCTGGACACGGCTTTGAGCAAGGCTGGGCCACCTATAAACCCAACGCGCTTAGAAATAAGATGGGAATTAGGCAACCATTTTATTTAACGCCCTTTGTTGAGGGTTTGAGAAACCAGTATAAACTCCCGGTAATATTTTTCGATGCCTGTCTCACAGCGAAACTGGATTATAATATAACAGATGTTGAACGGTATTTCCCAACGATGGTAAAAATCCTGAGGATGCTACCAGCGTTTGTATATGACCCCTCTATTTACATAACCTGTTTCGCCTGGTCTTTCCTTATTCATAGGGGTGGTGGGGCTGTAGCTGTGATTGGTGCAACAAGACCTGCCTACACTTTGGTTGACAGGGATGGTGTTTATGCAGGCGCAGGTTACCTTGATGTGCATTTCTTTAAGGCATACAATGAGGGTACTACTGTTTCACAGATGTTTAATCAGGCGCAGGTTGACTACATCAACTACGTCGGTAGAGACTTTTTCACACTTGAAGAGTTTATCCTTCTCGGCGACCCAAGCCTTAGAGTTGGTGGATACCCTTAGGTTGACTGTTGTAAAGAAAAAATTTCGTGCCTCAAACAACGGATGTAGAACCTCTGAGAGTTCACTCGGAGGTTGCAGCACACCGTTGCTTGGGCAAAATATGAATTAACTTAGCCGAACAGCGCGCTTAAACCAGCTGCTGCTTCTTCCTCGGAGACCTCTTCCTTCTTTTCTTCCTCTTTCTTCTTTTCCTCCTTTTTCTCCTCGGAAGGCGCCTCTTCCTTTGCCGCAGGTGCTGCAGGTGCCGCTGTAACCGCTGTTGCGCTCTTAATAGCTTCTTCTATATCCACTCCCTCGAGTGATGCGGTTAATGCCTTCACCTTAGCTTCGTCCACCTTCACACCCGCTGCAGTCAGGACCTTTTTGATGTTTTCCTCATTTATTTCCTTCCCTGCAGAGTGAAGCAGCATTGCGCTATAGATATATTCCATCTTTCTTTCCTCCTTTAAGTGTTTTTTTCATCTACTTTTGACGATAATGCAAGTGATTGAGTATGCGCCTTTGCTATTAATGTTTTAATGTTCTCCTTTGTTGGATATGCTGTTTCTGTAGCAACAGCAAAAGCCTCACGGTAGGCTTTGGATATCAGGGTTTTTATTGTTTGAGGAGTTATCCATGCTCTTGCGATTGCTAAAGCAAATCCGTTTCTTGCAGCCATCTGGATGTCAGCCAAGAATTTTTCTGCATCTATGTCCAAGACATCTGGAGTGAATATGTTTCCATCCTCAAACACTGCGTTAAGCTGCATCCCTATCTCAATAGGGTAGATTTCCAGTCTTGTAATCATCTGTGCAAGCTGTGGTGATATTGTTTCTCCAGCGTGCACCACAACCTTGTCTTTTTTGATAACAACCTTTCCGCCCTCTATGGCTGCAGGTATGCCTGCTTTTTGGAGTTCACCAACTATTGGACCTGGTTTAAACGGTGTTTCACCGGCCTTTACTTCAATATCTTGTTTGGCTACCTCTCCACCCTTAGCCGGTGCATTGGTTTTTGTTTCCTTTATGTATTTGAAGAGTTTAAATGGATTTACCTCGGTTGCAAGTATTGCAGCCTGTCCCTTTACACCCTGTGAAAGCGCCTTTATACCTTTGACTTTTTTCTCCGCTTCTTCAAGCGCATGAAGCAACAACCTGTTTCTTGTTGCCCTGAGTACACCTATTTCTCTTAAACCTGCACGCATGTATTGGAGCTGAGGTGCTGGGATACCCCCTATTTCAACTATGCCCACCACGGGATAGCTTGTGAGCAGAGAGGTGAGTTCCTCTACCTCTTTATACTTCCATTTTGCTACATGCGCCATTTGTATCACATCACCCGTTCCGCCGGTCCCATCGTGGTTTTTACATAGATGGATGATATATTCTGTTTTCCTCTCTCCAGTTTCTCTTCCAGTCTCTTTATTATTGCATCAAGGTTTTCAGCGATATCCTCCGGCTTCATATCAGCGGCTCCTGCAACCGTATGGAAGGTTTTTCTTCCCTTGGAGCGTAAACGCACCGTTTTTCTTAGTGTTTTAACTAAACCCTCTATGTCAACGGTTGGCGGAACCGGTTTAGGCATCTTACCTCTTGGACCAAGTACGACACCAACGGTTTTACCTATAGTAGGCATAAGTGGTGCTTCAGCAACAAAGAAATCATGTTCATTTGCAATCTTTTTCATCTTTTTCTTATCCTTTGAAAGATCCTCCAACTCCTCAGGTTTTATAATAGTATCAGCAACATTTTTTGCTTTATGGGCTAGTTCTCCACCTGCGAAAATCGCAACCTTCGCATCTTTACCTCTACCATGTGGCAGGATGATTTCTTCCTCTATACGGTTTTTTGGGTTGTTTAAATCTATATCCTTTAGGTTTATGACTACGTCTACCGTTTCATTGAATTTTCTCTCGAGTTTCTTTGATGCCTCGAGCGCTTTCTTTACAGCCTCTGCTGTTGTTTTCCCAGCCATATTTATCATCAAAGGAAATGATGTAGTTCTGGGGAATGATAATGGTGTTTATAAAATTTTGGTAGGATACTCCATAGATTCCACCATATTATAACATTTACGATGATTGCACCATCAATAGAAAAAAGAAAATGAGTGAAAGAAAGTATTCGCACATCTTCCAACCATTGTACCGCATAAGGTTTTTCTCAATTAGGTCAGAGAAGCAAAAAAATCACCCTGTAGTAAAACCTTTTAAAGTTAACAATTGTTAACCTATGTAAAGATGTGGTGGAGGTGGAAGGTTGAAAATATATCTTTGTGGAGAAAAAGGATGTTGCCCAAGTGTTGAGATAAAGGAGAACACGGTTGTAATCGGCGAAGGAAACAACAGCTGCACCCTAACGCCAGATGAGTGGAATGAGCTTAAAACAAAGATAAAAAACGGTGAACTGTAGCATACATAAACCTTTTTTTCTTTCCAGAAAAGCAGGGAATTACACAACACCCTACAGCTGGGATTGGGATGAAAAAAACCTTGGCAGATACGTTTTAACAGTTAAAGCATATGATTTCGCTGGTAACTCTGTGGAAAAACAGATTTTTGTTTGGAAGATTCTTTAAATTATTTGTACGCCGAGGGGGAGATTTGAACTCCCGAGAGGCAAAAGCCTCACGAGCTCTCCAGGCTCGCGCCGTTCCGGTCTGGGCCACCTCGGCAGAACAAAAAAAACATATGGTGAATACAAGTGTCTTTTAAGTTTTTTTCCAGAGCTTTGGATAGGTTCCCTTTTTCATTATCACCCTATTTGGGATAACACACACTCCCGTGTCCTTCTGCAGCATCTCCTCAGTTGACATCGCTGTTTTACCTACCATCACCAGTTCACCCTTAAGTGTGATAACACCAACAGTGTCATCTCTTTTTATTCCAGTGTCCACCTCAACAACCCCTGGAAGAGCAAGGCTTGCACCATGACACAGTGCATCAACTGCGGAATCCCTCACCGCAACCTTGGGTAAATGCAATGCAGCTGCCTCTATAGGCTGTATGCATCTCCTTATTTCTGCCTCGTATCCATCCTGTTTCCAAAGCGTGTAACCGTCCTTGAGGTCATGAAGTGTAACCGCGTCATCCTCTCTCAATCTACCAACCTTTGTCCTCCTGAGTTCCTGAAGATGAGCGCCAACCTTCAACCTTTTCCCTATATCTACACAAAGCGTCCTTATGTATGTTCCCGCTTCACACCCAACTCTGAAAAGAACCTCTTTATCCTTCACCTCCAACACATCAAAATAGTATATCCTGCGTTTCCTCCTAACCCTCTTCACCGCTGAACGAACAGGAGGAGTCTGATAAACATCACCGACAAAACCCTGACATGTTGAAAACAAAAGGTTTTTATCAACGTTTTTATGCAGCCTCATCACACCAACATACTCCTTACCCGCGGTGAGAAGCACCTTCAACGCCTTTGTGCCCTCGCCGGTAGCAACAGGTAAAACACCGGTTACCCTTGGGTCAAGGGTTCCCCCGTGCCCAACCTTGCTTACCTCAAGAATATCCTTCACCCAGGAGTCCACCTGATGAGAGGTTGGACCACAGGGTTTATCAAGGTTGATTAAACCCATAGTTAAAAGCTCCTCAACGGTTCTCTCCTCTGGTTTTTTTCCATAGTGTGGATTGGTTTTTGCAAAAACCTTGATAAGTCTTTTACGTTTCCTCTCCGAGGGTAGCAGCCTCTCCACCATTTTTTAACCCTCTCCAACGTGCTCAACTATCATCGAAACAATCTCATCAGGAGTCTTATCTACTGTATCTATGACAATATCATAAATAGATGTGTCGTTTATGTCCACGTTGTAATAGTTTTTATACCTCTTTGCCTCGCTCATCTCTCTCTTCTCCATTTCTCTGAGTTTCTCCGCTATGGTACCGCCCTCGCGTTTCACAATCCGTTCTGCTCTAGTGTTTCTGTCAGCGGTTAGAAGCACCTTCAGAGCAGGTATATTGTTTAAATAAGCTATCCATCCTGACATTCTACCCTCAAGAATAATGTTACCCTTCTTCAGTAAATCACGTTGATACTCGTCCAACCTTCTATCCACCTCAGGGTGTTGCTCACAGTATCTACCAAACTCTTCAAGAGACATGCCATGGCGTTTAGCCTCCTCTCTGAACAGTTCACCAGCGTAAACGTAAGAGATACCCAGTTTTTTATGTAGAAGTTGAGAAACCGTTGTGGTACCAGTACCTGGTGCGCCACTTATCGTTATCGTCACCATATCAACTAACGGATTTTCTATTAGCTTTTATGTTTTGCCACCAGTCTGAGAGAGCTATCGCTTTAAAAGCTTGTCTGAATACCTGCCCAAAGACGGTTGAAAAAACAAAATAAAGCAACAACCAGTTCTGTATAACAGTTCTATCATAAAGTGCAACCCGGTTAGCCCATGGGACCGTGAAAAAAAGATAGGGGGAACCACTCAAAAAAACCCTGAGCCAGATAAATATAGGGAAAATAAGTATAATAAGTGGAATCATCGCCTTCATCGTACCAAAGGACGATTGCGTACTCATCTGCAGAATCTCGGGTTGCATCTTCATAAGCTTCTTAATCTTCCGTGTATCGTTCTCCTTTCT
The DNA here is from genome assembly GCA_021161865.1 of Thermoplasmata archaeon. Taxonomy (GTDB): domain Archaea; phylum Thermoplasmatota; class E2; order DHVEG-1; family B18-G2; genus B91-G9. The sequence goes on along the minus strand of JAGGZU010000055.1, from coordinate 4,670 downwards.
AGCCTGCGTTAACTCCTTGTTAAACGCTTTACTTATCTCTTGGGCTCTACCCATGGCTCTCCAATCTGTAAAAAGGTTGTTAAACAGGGATGAAAGAGCTACAACAAAGGCGCCTGCGAGGGCTATAGTTAGCACAGGATATTTGGCATTAAACCCTATCATAGGAGCAAGTATGTACCCAAAGGCAACTCCAAGGATGGGACCAACGTAGGGCATAACAATCATTATCAAAAAAAGAAACAGCAGCATGTACATCATCGGGTTCTGTGAGGTTGTCGGTTTTACATCAGCCATTATTATCCCATTCCTACTAACACAGGCTCAGCCTGTTTAACTGCATCCCCCAATGCATTATCATGATTAAAAACTATCTTCACGGTTGCACCACTCAACGCAGCGTAAGCCATAGCTGCAGCCCTGTTAATCTGCTGATGTTCAGCGATCTCCTCCACCGTATCAGGATCCCTTGCCCTTGTGACATCGTTTTTTCTCCTGTTGAAAATCTCCTCAGGGTCAGCTTCAACCACAACAATACTCCTGGGCTTCAACCTTGTTATCACCCACTCGGGTAAACCAGGCATGTAACCCTGAGGTGTTTTTATGGTACAATGGGTATCAATTATCACATCACCCATCTTCGCTACAGCCTCCGCTGTTTTAACCTGAAGCTGCCTCTGCTGCTCAAGGGAAAGCTTCCTCATCTCATCTCTATCCTTCGCCCAGCCAAGTTTCTGCGCTATCTCAACCATAACGGTACCGAAGGTAACAAACTTTATGTTCAACCCCTCCGCTGCCTTCTGCATAACCGTTGTTTTCCCAACACCAGGAATACCGGTAACAACGATTACTGCCATTGCATCACCTCTATTCGGCTCCGAAGAAGCCACGTAACACAGGATGCATCTCAATGGCCTGCTCCTTAGCTATCTCCTCATACAGGTGTATCATGATACCAACGGTAAGAAGAACACCCGTTCCGCTTGTTCTACCAACCGTGCCAATGGCATCAGCAAAGGCAGCGAGCATACCAACAGTGGCACCACCGATAACGGTAACTGCAGGGATATAACGTTCCAAAACCTTCCTTAAAACCCTTGGGTTCCGCCTGAAACCAGGTATCTGCATATCAGACTGCTGAATCTGCCTGGCAACAGCAGCAGGACCCATATCCGTTGTTTCAATCCAAAACTTTGCGAAAAGAATAGAACCAAACACGTACAATGAGAAGTATATTATAAACTTCAAAGCGTACTGAAACGGTTCATGTATGCCATCGCTATGTGTCCCAAAAATTGGTAGAAGCCAGTTAGCTACACCATTAAGGTTGGATAAATACCAGGCTCCGCCCATTGAGGCATGGGATGAGCCCGGTGGATAAACCCCTATCCAAGAGTTGTGACCCAGCAACGGCAGTCTCTTCAACGTTGGATGTGTGTAAAACAGCAGGGCAAACATGTTAACGTTTGCAAGCAAAGCAGACATGAGGATGACAGGTATGTTTGAGGAGTAGATGAGACGAATAGGATACCGCCCTCTTGCTCCTCTCGCTCCGCCATGCGCCAGGGGAAGCTCTATCCGGGTTGACTCAGCATACGCTACAAAGAAGAAGATGGTGAGGGTTCCAATGAGAGCAAGAATAGAGTTCTGCTGAAAGATAAAAATGTGTTCAAAGCCTCCACCGTTTACCATCTTAGATATAGAGTACTGAGAGGCAAGATAGTAGGTACCGGGTATGACACCAGCGGGGGGGTTGGTAATACTTAAAGGCAAATCAGTACGGGCGGGTAGCCAGTTAACTAAACCTGTGAAGATAGCCTGAGAGACACCTGCAGCGATAAACAATGAAATACCTGAGCCAATACCCCACTTCGATATAAGCTCATCCATCCAGAAAACAATCATGGCTCCGATAAAAAGCTGTGCCAAAATAATCGCGTTAGCCCCAATAGGACCCACCATGGCTTTAAGACCAGTGCTTGGCGTAAGGTAACCATAAACCTGAGGAATAGCCTCAAGCAGAATAACAAATATCACAAGAATCTTCTGTGTGCCCTGATAAATAGCTTTATCCTCAGCTTTCGTTAAATCCAGGTTGATAATCTTTGCTCCAACAAAAAGCTGAAGAATAATCGATGCGGTAACTATTGGTCCTATACCAAGATGCATGATGGAACCACTTGCACCAGCCATAACCGCTCTGAAGCCGGAAAACATGTCAATTGTCGCCCCAGATATACCATATATCATCACGTTGGTTAGAATATAGTATAGGACAAGACAGAGAAGAGTCCACAACAGCTTTGTTCTAAAGGTAACATGCCCCTCTGGTTTAGCAACGGCTGGCCATCTTTCTATAAGTGGTTTCAGCGCAAACAGTTTACTCCTCTTCTCCTCTTCCGCCATGTCTATCACTTTCTTACTCTGATTCTGGTACTACAACCTCACCGCCTTGAGCGGTTATCTTCTCAACAGCCTTCTGAGAGGCATACGGGACAATAACCTTAACCTTACCATAAATTGAACCTTTACCGAGCAGTTTATCAAAACCTTCCTCAACCAGGTTTATCTCCTTTTTACCTGGAAAAACCTCCTCCAGCTGCCCAACATTAATAAACTTATCTTCACCTTTACGTGTTGGGTTCTTGAAACCTCTTCTACCAAAATGATCGGGCATATACTTTATCATGTAAGTAAACTTGTGTTTATGGAGACCAGCATTTCCTTTTCCACCTCTGAGACCAGCACCTCTTCCACCCTTCTTACCTCTACCATGCGTCCTTGAACCACGCTGTTTCTTAGTCTTCGTCCTTACCATAGATTCACACCATACCTTAAACAGAATTTGAAAAGCAGATACAATTCCATATTATTATCTTTTCGGCTCACATATCTGGATCGACAAACCCAACGGTCTTGCTAATAGTCACAACCTTCTTGGATTTCTCTGCAGCCTTCAAAGCCTCCTTTTTAGCATCCTCCAGTTTACCACGTATGTACATAATGTTCTCGCCATCATCGAGAACATACTCATCACCAGTGCTCTTCACATACTTCATGTTTTCAAATAATGTCAAAAGGGGTTTTTAAAATTGTCTTTTAATTTCCACTGAAACACAAAAAACTTTTTTTCAACCCAGCATCCACAAATTTTATCACCACCTACTGCTTTTATCGATGCTACAGGGCTCGTAGATCAGCGGAAGATCGCCTCCTTGGCATCCGCAGGTTTGGGACAAAACGAGGAGTTAAACCAACCTGTTGGTCAAAATGGAGGAGGCCTGGGGTTCAAATCCCCACGAGTCCATACTCATCATAGGGAGAAAATTTGTTCAACAGACCCTTTTTTCTTTATTTTTATTGGTTGCCTGTATTTGGCAGATGACCTCTTGTGCTTCTCTGGATATATTACAAATTTACCTAGAGAGGAATCCGTTGTGAATCCCATCCTATAATCTATTCTGTATCTGTAGAAAAAAGGATCTCTACCAAGCAGAGGAAGTGGCGGGTCTTTTCCTTCATCTAGTGGAACTTGAAAAGGTATTTCTTCCTCAAAATAAATATCTCTCTGTCCAAATCCCATCTTTACATTTATCCATGCAATTTCTGTTTCTCCTGTTATTCCTGATGTTTTTCCTTCCTTCTTTAGAGTAGAAAGATCCACATTCAGAGCATCTCTTACTATATCCTTGGTGAGCATAGAGTAGTCTGCACCCGAGTCAACCAGGAGCACAGTAGGAAAAGCAATATCGTCTTTCTTCAACACAACAGGTAACATCGGCCGTAGAATAGTCTTTTTACCTACCTCATATGGAGTGAAAGCGTAGGAAAGAGAAACCAAAAGATCACCTATTAGGTCGTGATGGATCCCTCGGGCACTCTAAGGAATAAAGGCATGGTCTTTAACCCAAGGGATTTAACCTTATCCATAGTCTTTTTGAGAGAAATGTCTCTTGCAACTATCCTTCTTTCCAAAACTGCAATCCATTCCCCACTGTATTTTGACAGATTTTGCATTAGTAACCATTCATAATCAGAGTTTATCTGGTTTTGGTTTAATTCACGTGACTTCTTCATTTTCACAAATCCTCCGATATGTAGCCTGTCAGTATCAACTATAATACAATCAGCTTATGAAACTTTCGGAGTTTCAAAGGGAGACTGTCAACTTAACACACCTCTAAAGAGATTAGTAAACCCTGCAAAAGCTTCTGACCCTCTCTCAACGCTTTTAATACTCTCTGTCTCAGGAAAAATCTCCCAAGAACCTTCGTATCCTCCAATCAACAAGGGAGAAAAACCTCTCCACAGCTGATCTCGGCCCAAAATGAACTACTGTATGGTTAAAACCATATCTTTGTAAAGCCCAAGGATACCAACTTCCTCCATCTATAAAAACATGAGGCAACTTTCCCTTGCACTTCCTATAATCCTCCTGAGAAGACGTAAAGTATCAATGTAACACCTTCTACTTGTTACCATTACTGCAATCACCTCTTCGTTGTCCACATCAACAACTGCCCAAAGATACACCTTCTTTCCGTTAATCTTTATCTCCTTTTCATCTATAGCTATCCTTTTTCTCTTCCTTACAGGAACATTTTCAAAGAGTTTTATGCCTTTCTGATACCACCTTCTTATAGCCTCGTGACTGACTTTGGTTATCTCTCCGG
>JAGGZU010000026.1 GCA_021161865.1 Thermoplasmata archaeon | reverse complement strand
GCAAACCGTTCTTCTGTGCAAACTTTATTTCCTGAGCAATCCTGCGTCCTGTAGATAATCCAGGTTCAATGAGATCAGAATATGGTGAACCATTTATGTAAGGGTTGGTTCCTGCTACTATCCTAGCAGAGATCTCAAAAACCCTGAATTGAAGATCCTCAGTTATCACGGTTTCCAAACAGAAGGGACCAAGTATACCACCAAAGAGCTCCATGGATGTATTTACAACAGCTTCTCCCATACTAAAAACCTCTGGAAGCAAGGATTCACGCATAACAATCGGTATATTCCCAGTGACAACAAACGTGGGATGCAAACCAATCTCTTCAAGCTCTGATATTGATCCTATCCTCTGCAACTCATCTATTGTTGTTTCATCCCGTCTGTCCATTGATAAAAGCTGTAAGCTTCCTTGTTTTAAATGATACCCCTTTGTCTGTATTGGAGAGTAAAAGTAATGAAGATAGTATCGGGTTCCCATTACAAACTCCTGTATATTAAAGGGCTTGTTCCAGTCTATAAGTTTCTTAAACTCTTCATAGGTTTTGGCTATAAAAAAACCTTTTCCACCCTTAGCACCATCATACTTCACAATCACAGGTCTATCTATCTCCTCTGGATCCTTTATCTGAGCAGGCATGTTCAAACCAGCCTTCTCAAGCCACACTCTCTCCTTTTCTCTATCAGACTCCCAGAGTAAAACCTCTCTGTTTCCAAAGGTTGGGAGTTCAAGATTCAAGAATTCCTTTGCACCAAGGTACTCAACAAAGGAGCCATGGGGTATCACAATAACGTTTTTTTCCCTGAGTTCTTCAGCATACTTTGGTATCTCTTTGTAGTTGTCGACGACAAAAAATTCATCGGGTTTTCCTAGTGGAAAGGCATCATAAACCTTTGTCTTTTCACCAATGGCTATCCCAAGTGTTTTAAACCCCTCCTTTCTGGCACCATGAAAAATCTGCAAACTCGAATGGGAACAAACAGTCGCGATGACAAGGTTGGATTCATCGTAGTTGGAGAGAAGCTCAGATATTGACACCTTTTTTGCAGCCATGTTACTAATATGGTGCACATATTTTTATTGATTTCGCTACTCTAATCCATACTCAGTGATTGTAAAAACAGCTGAATTACCTTCTGGTTGTGACCTGTGTTTGATAATAGTTGCTTTTCTCCTACCGGTGTTAACTCGTTCGAGTTTAACTATGGTTTTAGCCATGTGTTCCATACCACGACCAGCAAAGGGTTTAACATCACCGTCCTCAGTTGAATAAACCTGTCCTGTTGTGACAACATAAAGGTTGTTTTTTCTTGCAGCAATCTGCAGAGAGGTAAGTTGCCTGACTATGGAACGTGTCGCTCCCTCCTCATCCTCCTCCAGTTTCATCCTGTAAAGCATGTTAATGGTGTCAACAACAACCAGTTTCAGGTTTTTAAGCTTCAAAGCATTCAGCACCATCTGTTCCTGCTCCTCAAGAGAATGGGGGTTGAAAAAGAGGATGTTTTGTAGAATCCTTTGTTGATTATAACCGGTGGAGCTGCAGATCTGTCTCAGTCTCTCCATGGATACTCCTTCGGTGTCTATAAATGCAACCTTACCATCTGTTGATGCAACCTCTCTGGAGGCTTGTAAACAAATGTTTGTCTTCCCAGTTCCTGCTTCGCCATAGAACTCTGTGACAATACTGTTTTCCAACCCACCACCAAGGAGATTATCTAAGGGTTTGCATTTAAGTAGCAGTCGGTCCATCCAGGGATAACAGTAGTTGTTTAAATAAAAAGGTTTACCCATTATAAAACCAGGGTACATTTTATAAGATTAAAGATATTTATCTGTGTAGTTTTGGGGGAACATAACATAAAATGGTTAGGAACATGATGAGAAAAACGTTGGTGGCATTAGTTGCCATAATGTTTATCAGTACAAATGTTACTTTTGTCTTAGGATTAGAAACTCACATCGATCAGAACATAAAAACATCTGAGTTGACAAATAATTTTTAATTTATCCAGCCAACCGATACACATGTGATGAATAAAATGTTTGACAGAAGTGAGGTTGATAAAAACAGATTGCAAACGGTTTTGACACACATCACCTGTTTTACAAGGAAACCAGCCTTTGTTGTTGTGACAGGTGACCTTGTTGAATGGGGCAGTGGTTTAGGGGGAGCCTTGAATTACAGAGCATTCAAAGAATGCTTCTACGAAAAAGATGATCAACTCTACGCAGACCCTGATTACACTATACCAGTTTATACGACACCTGGCAACCATGATTACTTCTGGAGTAGAACACTGCTGAACTACCATAGATTTGTTGACCATAACTATATCAAGGAGAACGACAGGTACACTGTAACCTTTGGAGATACAACCCTGTTTTTCCTTGGCTCAGGCCACAATGAGATAAACTATGAAGCTAAACCAATGGATTGGATATATGTTCTTGGAAGCGGTCTCTCCGTTAGGGATTTAGAATAGCTTGATGAGTCATTAAACTCATGTACATCTAGGCACAAGATCGTTCTCATGCATCACCCAGCGGTTAACTGGGGGAAATATGATGTTATCTCACACAACAGGCAATCCTTTATATCCATCTGCGAGGGATACAATGTTGACCTTGTACTAGCGGGTCATACACATGCGGCAAGGGTTTTTGAGTCAAATGGCACCTTCTACCCAAACGATGTTTTACCTTTGAACTGCAGTCTTTACCCAACACTTTATGTTCAAACAGATGCCATCAAAGAAGGGTACTACTACCGTAACATAACCATCTTGGGCAATGATGTCTGGCTTGAACCATGTGAACAATGCTGCGAAACCAATTAAAGGCTAATTTTTCATCAGTTTCTCTAGAAGTAAACAGGCTTTACATACCTCTCCAACGGTTGGCTCACCGCAAACCTTGCAGGAGTTGAGTTTTGTTGAAGGAAACAAGGTAAGGAGAAGAGGTTTGATGGTGTCATAACTTTGAAGTATACTGTGTCTTGTTCCTGGATTCATCTCCTCTAAATCCTCTATTATCTCCCTGAATTTACCACGGGTTGACAATGCATAGGGACATTGATCCAAACTCGTTGGGAGATTATTAAGCAATGCATAAAGAAAAGTTTCCTTCTCAGGAATCAACCTTAGTGGCAGTAACCTTGGGACGAGACCAGGTTGAACCCTTTCATGTGGGCCAAGACGAGCAAGTTTTTCAAGGTCAGCGTTGACAAAGTTCATAAGTATAGACTGGGCAACATCATCAAGGTTATGGCCCATAACAAGAACATCCGCCTTCAACTCCTTGACTGTCCTGTTTAAACAAGCTCTACGAAAAACTCCACAGTATGTGCATGTACCAATCTCATCGCCTTTTTCTGCAATCTCATCCATCGATACATCAAACATCTCCTTGAATGAGACAATGTGATGATTCACCCCAAGCTCATTACACAGGTTTTTTGCCAACTCAACCGTTTTTTCTCTGTAACCAGAGATGCCCTCATCAACTGTGACCGCAAAAACCTCTGCATGACTGGAAAAAATCTTATGGGTTAGATAAAGAGCAAGTGAGCTATCCTTACCTCCAGAGAGTGCAACCGCTATTCTTTTAAACCTTCTATCTCCCCTCTGCTTCCTAACCTCTCTTTTAACCCTCCTCTCAACATACTCAGTAAAATGCTCTGCACAAAGATGAGTTCCATTGTATCTGATGAAGGTCACCGCTGGATTTGAACACTTGCTGCAGGTAACAGCCATACCCCTGCAGAGAAGGGTGTTTCTATAAAAGTATTGTGGCTACCTACGCCTCAAGTTTATCAAGGTTTATCTCAAAAGCGGTTGATGGATGTTCAAGTTCAAAGGCTGTTATCGTAGCAGGATTCAATTCCCCAAAAACACCTACCTTTTTATTATCATACAGCACAGCTGCACATCTGCCTTTAACAAACGCTGGATGATTTTCTCTCGCAAAACCTATCTCTAATCCTAGGTTCCTTGCAAGAGCCTCCACCGTCGATTTACATGCAGTGAAGTTAGCCTTTGCATCCAGTGTAAGAGCAGCAACATGGGTTTCATTCCCTGCATCTCCTCTTGTTACATGGTTTATCTCAAAGATTTTCTGTGGAAGAGAGTGATGCTTGTTTTCCCTTCCTATCTTAAGGAGGGAGGGCAGTAGATGTACACGTAGACAGGTGTAATCCTCACCGATAGGATTCTCTATCTCAACCACCTTCTCCTCTTTCATACCAAGCCTTTTAAACTCATCCTTCTCATTAGATAAAGATAGGGTGGTAACCTCATTGAACCCCAATCCAATCATGGATATCCTTGCGTTTTCATACAATCTAAAACTCTTAAACGGTTTACCATAGGTTACAGCCTTAGGTAAATCTTCTTTAAACCTGTCGAAACCATAACCTATAGCCACATCCTCAACAAGATCAATCTCATGCAATATGTCAGCACGCCATGCAGGCACATAAACCTCAACCTTTTCTTCATCCAAAACCTTGGTGTCGTACCCCATCCGCTGCAAACTCTCCTCAACCTCTTTTCTTGAAAGTTTAACACCCAATACATGTTCTATATAACTCAATGAAATCTTTCTCTTGGATGGAGTGAGATCAGGTGAAACAAATTCCTTTTCCTTCTCCCTAACTATTGTTGTGTATAGTTTTCCACCTCTTTCAACCAGTGCAAGGGCGACGATAGTGAGGGCTGTGGATATAGCCATCCTGTTGGTACCTGTTACATCCAGGAAGATGTTTTTTGTAAATGGTGTAACCTCTGTGAGAACCCCATTGATAATCGGTGGAAAGGAAAGCACATTCTCCTGTGAATCAACGAGTAAAGGATAAACCTTTTTCCCCTGCAGCAGATGAGCGTAATCAACACCCTTGGGGTGTTTTCTTAGAATCTCATTCAGATCCATCTCTCTTGTGTCAGCAAGAGGAACAAACTTAACAGATTCAGGATCAACCGCCTTGTATGTAAAAGGCGGTTTAACCTGATCAAAATCGTGTACGCCTATCGCCACCTTCTTCCGGTTTCTTCCTAAACCAAAATGAAGTTTCTCCTGCAAATCCATCAGAGAGGAGATGAGTTCATCGCTCATTGTAACGTTTTTAATGAGAGCAGTGACAATAAACGGTCTAACTTTTGACACGGACGGCTCAACGTTTGTAACGACGTCGGATTTCTCCACGGAGTATTTTTTTAAACCCATTTCAAAACCAAAAAACGTTCTTGCTGCCCTAGCTATACCCTCAACCGATGTGAGGTCAGGTCTATTTGGAAAAACTTCGATACTTATTTCATTCCCATCCACCCTTTCTATCTCAGAGCCAAGCAACGGTATCTTGTCAAGAAAATCCTCCTTCTTCACCTCATACCCTAGGATCTTTAGTAAATCAACGTAATCTAAGGTTATTACTGGCATATAGGTTGGAAATAGGTTAAGGGTATATTTGATTTTGGGAAACAACCTCCCAGATGTTTTAAATTAGGAACATTTTTATACATACAACTCCCTTTACACCCGATGCTCTCTGAAGAGGATTTGCGAAGAAAGGCGGGAAGGATGAGCAGAAGAAAAAAATGGGTTTTTTCATACATTTTACTGTCTACGTGATGGTCAACATTTTTTTCATGTTCATCTGGTGGCTTAACTACGCTGAAATCTCTACACCATGGTTTCTTTTCATAACAATAGGATGGGGCATTGGTATTGCAGCGCATTTCGTAGCAGTTTTTGTAGGCTCAGGTTACAAGGACAAGATGATCCAAAAAGAGTTTGAAAGACTCAAGAGCCAGGAAAAACCATAATCCAATCTTTCTCCAACAGATTATTGAGACATTTTGAGGAAAACAAGCTTAAAAATACAATTGTTAATATAAACAAGGTCACAAACCCCATTCAGAAAACCTTCTTATAAAAAACCTGTATACTCTGTGACAATGGATGTGCTACAGTTCATCATAACCGTTATCCTAATCACTGCATCAGGTGCACTTGCCCCGGGTCCACTGTTCTTTGCAACCATATCCTACGGAGCGAAGTCAGGGGCTAAAAGTGGTCTAATATTCTCCATCGCGCACACCCTTGTTGAGTTCACACTTGTTATGCTTCTTGCAGTGGGCCTTTTAACGATTTCAAATGAACCAGTTGTTAAACTCACAATAGGAGTAATCGGTGGTGTAGCTCTCATAGTTTTTGGCTTATTTCAAATAAAAAGTTTGTTCACACCTGAGATTAAAAACCAGGTATACAAAGAACCTTCGCACAAACATCTGTTCATAGTGGGTTCAGTATTTACAGCCCTCAACCCCTACTTCATACTTTGGTGGCTAACTGTGGGCTCACAACTGATAATAATGGCCCTAGAGATTGCTGCATTCTTCGGTGTTTTATTCATGTACCTCTGTCACGTCTGGATGGATTATGTATGGCTCACAGGCACAGCATACTTCGCTAAAAGAGGAAGCAACGTCATTGGATCAAAGGGTTACCATGTTGTCGTAGCAGTATTTGGTTTCATACTAATCTACTTTGGATTGAGTTTCCTAATTGACGCGTTAAAGTTGATTTAGAAGGAAAAGAGTTTATAAAACAAGAAGAGTTTATTTCAAACATGGATGTGATGCCGGTTGTTTGAGTACCTATTCTTTTTCATGCAGTATCTGTGGGTTTTTATGATAGTTCTCTTAATCGTTGCAGTTGCCTACAGCATGAGAAAATCCAAGGAGCTCAGGCAGGTCTTCGAAAATCAGGCTATGAAACGAAACGGAAGAGTCAATGGTTTTTTATCAACTTTAAGATTGACTTTTCCATACAAAAACCACACCGTTGTTGTTTCAACCTACCCAGGGAGTAGATACAGTTCACCCTATACTCGCGTTGATGTCGATGTGGACAACAGGGGTAATAAAAACCTCATGATCTATGATGAGTCATGGTCATCATCCATAGGTAAACTCTTTGGTATGAGGGATATACAGCTTGGAGTAGATTCTTTTGACAGCAAGTTTGTGATAAAAGGGAATGACACATATTTTATCAACAGCCTACTCACACTTCAGATTCAGGATAAACTCTTAGCTATTCACCCCCTTCATCCAATGCTCACTCTTCATCACAATCAGCTAAGGTTAAATGTACCTACGGTGCTTTCAGATGAAGCAAGTATTGACGTACTCCTTGACACCGCTCTTCTCATCGTTGACAGGTTAAGCGAGTTACAGTATGGAACAGAAGAAAAAGACTTTACATTCCAAGAAGATTTAAACCCTACTCCTCTATAATCATCTTTATCTTACTTTTAAGAATCTCGCTCACCACTTCTCCATCAACTCTCCCACCTAATGATTTCATGGTAACACCCATAAGTGGTTTAAAGGATTTCAAACCGTTTTCCCTCACAAACTCCTTCCTCTCAGAGACAATTTGTTCAATGATTTTTTCTGCGTTCTCTAAACTAATTGGATAAAGCCCGCACATCTCCGCGGATTTTTTAACATCCTTAGTATCATGGGATAAAATGTACTCCAGCAGAACCGGTATACCCTCCTTTGAAAAACCTTTTTCCCTGAAAACCGAAAAAACATCTTTAAGCAGCTCATCATCAACCTTTTCAACGTCAAACCCCCTATTTTTCAACTGAGGTAGGGTTACAGAGAGTGTTCTAAATACAATTTTTTTCAGATCAGGGAACTCCTCCACAAGGAATCTGTAGATACTCATATATCTTCTGTTCAGTTTATACTCCTCAGCAGCTTTTTCAACCATGTTTTTGTCTGTTAACATAACTGTGCCAAGTTTTTCTCTTTTAAACTCCAAGTCTTTCCATCCCTTGAATGTTCTCAAAAAATCCTTTAGTTTATCCTCTCCACTTATGATGTATAGACCCTTTAAACCAGGGGTGAAATACCTCTGGTATATAGCCTGCTCTTCCGAGGGAGAAACACTGTTTCTTACAAAAACAAACCCATTCAGTTTACCTCTATTAATATATATAAATGGGTTGTTTTCAAAGAAATTGTAGATAGTTTCAGACTCAAAATCGTTGACTTTAAAACCAAAAACACCGTTAAACCCGTGGCTTATCTTCACATGCATTCCCCATTTTCTTTTGAATCTAAATGCACCGTTACTTAGAAACGCTCTGGTGAAACCAAAATCTAAGACCTTAAAACCCTGTTTTTTTGCCCATAACATGAAAAGATAAAAAAGAGCTGAACCCGCGGTTTGGTTGAAATACGGCCGCTCTTTTATCCCCATGAAATGTGGTCTAGCTACTTTACCCCTGTTGACCACGATGAAACCAGGCACATCTCTATCTTTATCCTTTACTAAAAACAGTCTCCCGTATCTGAAGGCGTTGTGTATTTCATGGTAGTTTTCAGATCCAGACAACGCCTGTTCTCCTATTCTGTTACGGAAGTAGGGTTGCCGTATATTGTAAAAGAAAAGGTTGAATTTATCCTCGGATTTAGAAATCTCAAAAGAGTAACCATGTTGTTTAATTTTTCTAACATCCTCCTTAGCACTTTTTTTGAACCCTTTAACAATCTCTTCCAAGGGTTTTGAAATATCCATTTGCATTCTAACCCATGCTGGTACCGTAACAAAACCTTTTCTGTTTAAAAAATTAGAGAAAAACTGATCCGTTTTAACCACTACTAAATCTGTTTCTCTGCAAAACAGAGAAACAACCTCATCTAATTTAGATATACTCCACTCTCCAACGAAGTTATACTTTGGTCTTTTTAGAAAAAAAAGGTTTGAAATATAAAACAGGTTTGCTCGGTCGCCACAAAACAGTATCCTTATTTTTCTATTCCCCTTTTTTTCTACCCCTTCTAAAATGTATGCTGGTAGATAGCAGTCCCTTATCCGCCAGAGATACCTGTATTTTATGAAAACAAGTATAGAAAAAATAAAACCCTCTTGTTTTGCTGCTGATTTATACATCCTCTTATAGATTTGATAAAACAAACCCTTCAACCTTACCTTGTGGTGGATACTCTTCATCTCCTTTAATGTATTCAACTTGTTAATTTTATATTGTTCGTTTTTTGTGCATTTCTGTGCTAATATTAACCAAGGTTTTTATGTTGTGCTACTATTTCTAATTTAAAAGATGTTGAAAATAAAGAAAACACCCACAAATAATATAAAATTTGTAAAATATAATGTTGGGTGTAAAACACTTCAAGGGATCCAAAATGAAAAAAGCGTATCTAACATCAAACGCATGCAGAAGAAGACTCCTAGACGCAAGCAGGATACAGAACTACCTGTACAGAAACGGTTACGTAATTGTAAAAAAACCAGAGGACGCTGATTTAATCATCTTCATAGCATGTAGCTTCCACAATAACTTAGCGGATCATGGTTTAAAAAAAGTAAAAGAGTTAAAGAAATATGATGCTGAACTTATCGTCGCGGGATGCCTCCCTGAAGTAGAAAAAGAAAAACTCTCAAAAATATTCAACGGCAAAACAATCAGCACAAAAAACCTTGATAAAATCGATGAACTATTCCCAGAAAACAAGGTCAAATTCTCTGAAATAGAAGACGCAAATCTTCTATTCGAAAACCCAACACCAGAAACATTAGCAGAACACATACACACCACATTAAACTCAGTTCCTCACATAAAAAATATTTACACAAAAACCAGAAACTACGTTGTTAAAAGCCTACTGGGAAAACAGTCATTGATATACCTAGCATTCGCCAGACAGCCGCTCTGCCACATAAGAACCTCATGGGGATGTATGGGCAACTGCTCCTACTGCACCATTAAAAAATCTACAGGACCATTCCACAGCAAACCGCTGGAGGACTGTTTAAAAGAGTTCAAAGAGGCGTTAAAAAAAGGTTATCGATACTTTCTCATCCTTGGTGTCGATGTCGGCGCCTATGGATTAGACATAAACAGCAGTCTACCAGAGCTATTAGATGAGATAACAAAAATACCTGGGGATTACGAGATAATACTTAGAGGTCTAAACCCAAGATGGTTGGTGAAGTACATCGACGACTTAAGTGAGATACTAAGTAGAAAAAAAATAGTGAAAATTGGGGTATCAGTTCAATCTGGAAGCAGCCGAATCCTTAAGCTCATGAACCGCTACTCAAATGTAGAAAAAATAAAAAACGCTTGTCTGCAGCTCAAGGAGATGTCGCCAGATACGTCACTGGACACCCATTACATCGTTGGTTTCCCGACAGAGACAGAAGAGGATTTCCAGAAAACCCTGCAGTTTATAAGAGATATAGACTACGACGAAGGATACTTCTTTCGTTTCTCATCCAGAACCGGCACAGAGGCTGAGAAAATTGAACCAAAAATCCCTGAAGAAGAAATAACAAGGAGAATAAAACAGGCTAGGAGATACCTAAAAACACATGGTTACAACACGTTCTTCTTCACCAGATGGAGGTTCTTCTTCTACACAAAAAAGGTTTAACGAAAATCATGGGAAAAGATTATGGACGAGTTAAAAAACCCATATAAAAATCCTTCAAGGAATCAAAGTATGTTCAATGGAATTAAATACAGTATGACATGGGAGGATCCAATAGTAATTCAAAAGGCATTAAATATAAACAAAGATGATACATTGCTTTCCATAACATCCGCAGGTGACAACGTCCTGAATCTACTTCTGCATAATCCTGAGAGAGTTATTTCATTGGATATGAATCCCTGTCAAAATTATCTGCTGGAACTAAAGATGGAAGCTATTAAACACCTATCTCACACAGAGTTTCTAAAACTGCTTGGAGTAACTCCATCGGACGAGAGAATAGGCATCTACAACTCAATAAGAAAACAGCTACCCAAGGAGGCACAGTTGTTTTGGGATAAAAATACTGCTTTAATCAAAAAAGGCATAATTTATCACACCCACAGCAACTACAGAGTATTTGGACGCTACCTAAAATTTATCTACGGTGAAAAAACGGTTAAAGGTGTCTTTAAATGCGAAACTGTGGAGGAACAAAGAATGTATGCAGAGGAGAACCTTTACCGTTTACCATGGTCACTCTATGCTAAAATAGTTGTAAACCCTCTCATCTCAACATTTATGGTGTATTTCAAAATGTTTAAGGAGTTGAAGCATAAAAAAATAGGCACCTTAAGGGAACAGTACAAAACAGTCTTTTCTGTAGTTCGTTCAAGGAGTATCTTAAGGATGCTGGAAAAAACTATAGACAGCATACCTCTTAAGGACAACTACTTTGTGTCTTTAATGTTGTTTGGGGAGTACATAAAAGACCGTTGTCCACCCTACCTGAAACCAGAGTCATTTCCGATATTAAAGGAAAGGGTTGATAGAGTGGATGTTAAAACCATGCTCCTCTATGATTTTCTAAAAACCCTTCCCTCCGACTCAATAACAAAATTCAATCTTTCAAATGTCTTTGACCTAGCGAACAACAGGGAGTTTCCTGAGCAGCTAAAAGAAATCGTAAGAGTAGGTAAAAACAAATCAAGATTCTGTTACTTTAGCTTACGTAGAGATAGGGAGATACCAGAAACCCTAAATCAAATCAAACCAGAGAAAAAACTCTCCAAGCAGCTTTTAAAAGAGGAGAGAACATTGCTTTTTAACAGCTTCGAAATAGGAGAAATCCAGAAATAGAGGAGGAAACACATGTCTGAAATGGAAGGAAAAATATGCCTCATAACAGGTAGCAATTCAGGTATAGGAAAAGCTACAGCCCTCGGTCTTGCAAAAAAGGGTGCAACCGTTGTGATGGCCTGTCGAAATAGAGAAAGAGGTGAAAAGGCTTTAAATGAGATAAAAAGAAAAAGCGGCAATGATAAAATCTTTCTTATGATTGTTGATTTATCATCACAAAACTCAATACATCAGTTTGCAAAAAACTTTAAGAAAAAATTTAGTAGACTCCATGTGTTGATTAACAACGCAGGTGTACATCTTTTTAAACGAGAGGAAACCGTTGACGGCTTCGAGATGAACTTCGCTGTTAATTACCTTGCTCCATTTTTACTCACCAACCTGTTGCTTGACACAATTAAAGAGAGTACACCGGCAAGAATCATAAACGTAAGCTCCCGGTATCATATATACGCTACCTTAGACTTTGATGACCTTCAAAGTAAAAAAAGTTACAGGTTCAGCTATAGAACAGGAGCAGACGCTTACTGTAAATCTAAACTTGCGCTAACAATATTCACCTACGAGCTTGCTAAAAGATTGGATGGTACAGGGGTTACAGTCAACTGCCTCTGCCCAGGTGTAGTGCGCACTAACCTAATCAAGGAAAAACCACCTTTACCAATCCGTGTGCTATCCAACCTGTTTATACATCAAAAAACTTCAGAGGAGGGTGCAGAAACATCAATCTATTTAGCTTCATCGCCAGATGTTGAGGGAGTTACCGGCAAATTCTTCATCGACAAAAAGGAGGTGCCAAGGTATCAAAAATGCTATGATAAGAGGGTTGCACAACACCTCTGGAAGATAAGTGAGAAACTGACGGGTCTAAAATGATGAAATACAGAAGCAGCTTTTCAAGAGGATTTACATGAACAATCAACACATCCTGTTTAGAAGTCCAATAGATTATGCACAGGGATGGGAGGATCATAGGGTGATAGAGGAAGGGCTTGATGTCAGAGAAGGAGATATCTTGGTTTGCATCCTTGCATCAGGTGACAACGTGCTTAATCTACTACTTTTCAATCCCTCAAAAATATACGCCTTTGATGTTTCTCCTGGACAGATTTATGAGATGAAACTTAAGTTAACCGCTTTGCAGTATCTAAACCACTCAGAGTTCATAACCCTCCTTGGATACAGAGGAACAGGTTTTGAAAGAATAGAGGTCTTCAAATCCATTGAGGATAGATTAGATGTTGAAACCAGATATTTCTGGAAAAAAAACAGGAGCATGATAAAAAAGGGTTTAGCATTCCAAGGATGGTGGGAGAGGTACATATCCTCCCGCAGATACTTAGTAAAGCTACTTTTAGGTGAGAGTTTCTCACGTTACATAAACTCAACCGATCCATCTGAAAGAGAGAATATCTTTGAGAAACATATTAACAGAAAAGGTCTTAGAATCCTGTCAAAATTTTTTTTAGGAAAAATCGGTACAAACCTCATTCTTTTTAATGGTCCATCAATAAGGTATCTCCCCAGAGACTTTGATTACTACACTCATCTCTGGAAGATTTTGAAACATCTTTTTGTTGACGCAGGTTGCAGGGATAATCCATATCTTTACTGGTTTTTCACTGGAAAAATACTTAGTGATGAACGGTTTTGGCAACCTTACCTACGAAAAGAAAACTATCCTCTGTTAAAAAGGAATCTGAGTAGAGTGAAAATAATACATAATGACATAGGTAGTGGACTAAGATCTTTTGAAAGCAACAAAGTTGACAAAGTGTATGCCTCAGACATTTTTGACTGGATGAACCATAAACAAATGGAGACAACTTTATCTGAAATGGTAAGAGTCACAAAACACATGGGAAGAATACTTTACTTCATTTTAAATTATGATAAAGGCATACCAGAAAAGATTCAAAAGTACGTGGAAACAGATCCATCAAAAAATAAGAGCCTATGGAAAAAAGAGAGAGTCGGAGTGTACTCAAATGTTTACCTATTAGAGGTAAACAAAAAAT